>CAZUNC010000008.1:0-31169 GCA_964621475.1 uncultured Defluviitaleaceae bacterium
ATTGGCATTCTTAAATCCGACCATCAGCGCGATGTCTTCGAGCGCGAGCGCGGTGTTTAGCATGAGCTTTTTGGCCTTTGCGAGCCGGTAACGTGCGATGTACTCGACCAAATGCTCGCCCGTGAGCTTTTTAAACACGCGGCTCGTGTGATCGGGGCTTAACCCCACATGCTCTGCGATATCAGATACCTGTAAAGCCCCGCCGAACCGCTCGGAAACAAACTCCTTTATGCGCGCGACGATCTCACGATGATACGATGACATGTAGCTGTGCTCGCAAACATTAACGGTCTCGGAGTAGATAGCATCGAGCATTGACAAAAGCAGCGCCTTTGCGGTGATCTCCCAACCCGCATAATGCTGTACATAAGCCCGGTACAACGACTTCATGGCGTTGCGGGCCTTTTCGGGGTTTTTCATCACGATGTGATCGGGAAAGGTGTAGCCGTCTTCGAATACGGGATTGTCTCGCACATGCTCCCTGTCGAGCTCCATGCCGAACAGGCGGATGTAATATTTATTTATATCGTAGTAATCCGCGAGCATATCAAAATCCTCCCTGTAGAAGAAATCGAAATGCGCGTAGTAGATGTTTGCGGAGGTATCGACCCAGAAGTTGTGAGAGATATCGGGCGGTATCAGACATATGCTGTTGGGCTTTATCGTGTGCAGCCTGCCGCCCATACTTAGAAACGCCTCGCCCGACATACACATCATTAGCTCGTGATCGTATATCCTGCGTGATTGGTGCTTCCAAGAATCGTTGTGCTGCAAGCCCACCTCGCGCACGCACGGGTTGATCTCGGTGATGCGGTGGTGATGCATGGGGGACCTCCTCGGGATGGGGTGGGTGTTGGATTAATTGTCACAGTATACGTTAATGGCATCACGCAGAAATTCTGTGCAGCCAAGGGCGATTTTGTCGTAGTTGGCACGAAAACGTTCGTCGGCAACATACATCTCGCCCAAGCCCTTGTGATATTCCTTGT
Source organism: uncultured Defluviitaleaceae bacterium (assembly GCA_964621475.1). Taxonomy (GTDB): domain Bacteria; phylum Bacillota; class Clostridia; order Lachnospirales; family WQUN01; genus CAYURR01. Next base: position 990 of record CAZUNC010000008.1, read on the forward strand.
CTCTAACCTCTGTTCCGTACCTTCGCTCGTTCTCATCCAAAAGCTCTTGCTTGAACCCTTCGAATTTCTCGTTATCGGACATTTTAGACAGCTTTTAACCGAATACTCTATTTTCCTCACCTCTCGAAACAATTATAGACTATTACGTAACGTCAAAGTCAAGCGGTTGCGGCTAAAATAGCGTGAGGTAGTCCTTAATATTTGATCTTTGTAGTGGCCGTCAAGTCTGCCTCTATTAACTCGAATACCTTATTATTTATATCGAACAGCCGTGCCATATACCATGATTTCAGCAGCAGTCTCCATAATTTGCGCAGTCGAATAACGAACGGCAATTATGGCGTCTGCTCCCATGCTCTGAGCGTCTTGAATCATACGATCGGTTGCGATTTTACGTGCCTCTCTCATCAACTCGGTATAGGGTTGGATTTCGCCGCCAATTATAGTTTGTAAGCCGGCCATAATATCCTTACCGATATGTTTAGAGTTTACTGTGTTACCTTGAACCAGACCAAGATGCACCAATTCTTTGCCTGCAATAAAATCAGTTGTTGCAATGTCCATTTTTAAAACCCCCTATGAAATTTATTAGGCCTGTGAGCAATAATCGGAATGGCACTTATAATTGTCAGCTCCGCAAACCACATGTAGTATTGTAAACGGCTTTTTATCCCCTGTGTGTGATTTTGCGTGAAAGTTCTGATTTTGTTTGAAAGTACGGTTTTGATAACGCTTTCGTGTTTAGAGGAGTTGTGCGGGTTTATACGTTAGAAGTGGGAACATATCTCTTCTCTCTATCCGACTCCAAAAGCGCGTCTATGATCCCACAGCATTTAAGGCCGTCTTCAAAGGTCGGATATCTTCCGTTTCCGGTTAGGAGGTCATGAAACAGCAAGGTAAAGCTATCCGACTGTGCAAATGCGTGAGGCCATTTATAGTCGAAAGGTAGTATCTCGACTGCGCTTATGCGTTTATATTGCCGTTCATTTGCAAACTTAGTGGGTATATGGACGAGCAGATCGTTGAGATTATTCTTTTCCCAGCGTACGTTACCCTTAGTACCATGAATCTCAAATACTAACCCGCCGCCACCCCCGGACACTCTTGAAAGCTCGAACGATCCAAGCGCGTGGTTGGAAAACCTTGCGTTAAACAGATATAGTTCATTCGCGGTGGTGGTGACGAGAGTATCACCAGACGGGCGTTGCTTGCCGTAAACCTCACCCATGCCACAAACCTCTTTGAATTCAAGACCCATAAAATGGCACAAATCAATAAGATGTGTGCCCAAATCACCCAACACGCCGGTAGGGCTTGTCTTATCGTCGAGCCTCCAATTCATCCCGCCTGCGGCATCTACAGCCCAGTCCATCGTAAATGAACCATACACATGACGGATTTCACCAAGTTCATCATTGTCAAGCAAGTGCTTTATGCAGCGGATGGCATGCATATACCGATGGTTTGTGCATACGGCAGATGCTATATTCGTATCTCGTGCGAGCTTGACCAGCTCGGTTGCTTGAGCCGCGTTATTTGAAAGCGGCTTTTCGCATATTATACGTTTACCGTTTTCAAGAGCCGCCTTTGCGATAGGGTAGTGCAGATTATCGTATGCGGATATATCGATCACATCTATGTCGGGTCTTTCGACGACCCGTTGCCAGTCTGCTTCATATTCAATCCAGCCAAGCTCTTCGGCGCGGGCGGCTGTTATACCCCGGGCACAAATGACAGCCTTTTCGACCTTCACGTCACTATAAAATTCATTTATCCTGTCATAGCCGTATGTATGCCACTTGCCCATCGTACCGCTGCCGATGATGCCGACCTTATATCTCATAAACAATCCTCCCTTGTATCTATAAAAATAAAGGGGCTGTTGCGAAGTAAAACACTTACCACGGATATACACGGATTTAACAGATTCACACGGATAAAATCTTTGCATAAAATATCCGTGTGAATCCGCAGTTATCCGTGTTGATCTGTGGTATGGTTTGATGCTTTGTAACAGCCCTTTTCTATTACATCCCCTCTGCCAAAACCTTCAGCTCAGCCTTATCCTCCTCGGAGGCAATAGCCATCAGGGTTTCGATTTCCTTATGTACACGCGCGGTGTTCAGTGGTCTCGGGAGCAGCGGTTTGGTTCCAGTCCCGGCGAGGCGCTCAAAATTTTTATAGAATATTTGCTCAAGTGCCGCGTTATCGAGGTTTATGCCTTTTACATCGTTGTGAAACTCTGTAAAGCTGTCAGCGGTTGTCAGGAATCGCTTCTCCATCCTCAGGATACCGTCGCGCTCGTCGATGTCCGTGGGCTTTTGACTGTCAAAGGAATCGGTGCCGAACACGATCCGGTCTGCGTAGCGTGTAAAGAACGCACGCCATGCATCAGCGTCCTTTGAGAAATTGAAATACATCTCTGTACCCGAGGTAATATCAAAGTGTACGTTCGGATAGGTTTCGAAGAAATACTCCGCACGCTTTATATTGTCGGACATGAAGAAGAAATGCGCGAAGATCAGCTTTAGGTTCGGATGCTTTTTCGCGACATCCTCGGCCTCGGTGATCAGCGTTTCGAACGGTACAAAGGTCTCGTCGCAGAAATAGCCACGCTTTAGCGCCCATTTCGGGATGCGGTCAATGTCCCAAAACTCGCTGGGGTCCGCTACATGAATTAAAAGTGGCAGTCCCGATGCGGCTACAAACTCATAGAACGCGTCATATTCGGGGGCATTCAGAGGTTTTTGCAACTCCTTGCGTACGGTCGGCTTGCCCTCGAGCATCTTAAAACCGTCAAACCCCATGTCTACGATGGCCTGCGCTTGTGTTACATAGTCCCGTCCGCTTTCATAGTCCAATCCACCGAACGCAAATATCCGCGTGGGGGACTGGTGCTTCATATATGCGCACTGGATGTTTTGCGTGATGTTATGCGCCGGTATCGACAGTACATTGATCGCGTCAAAGCCGAACGCGTCGGCGGTTTCGAGCAGCACATGTCCGGTGTTGGCCGCGTCGAATACATGCGTATGAGCATCGATGATCTTCATTGAAAGGCCTCCCTTTTCTGTTTTTCGTTCTGTTATATCTTACGATGATTATATCACAGAACGATTCGCTTTTGTGTTCACATTTAACGCGGCGCGTGATAAGATAATCGTAACGATATGCGATCGAACTGGAGGAACAAATGAAATCTTTCAGAAAGGAACTCACATTTAACACAAACATATTACGGGGAGTTTGACGGCAAACGACAGAAGAGGGTGCTCGTAAAGATCATAGGGGAATAGTCATTACGTCATAGCTTAGGGGGATTTTATGTTTAGCGAGATGAGAAGTATCGTTAACTACTATGTAGAGTTGAGCAGCGAAAAGACTCAGTCCGTTGTTAACAACACCTTGACTTATTATGTAAGGTCCGCGGTTTTTTACAAATATGTGTTTGTATCTTCAAGTGCAGTCTTGCTAGCGATAAACTGCAGCATCCCTTTTATAAATCAACTGAATCCGCCAAACGTCAGCCTATGGATAACATTACTCTCGAGCGCTGCTGCGTTTATCGGGGGTGTATTAACGATGGTCAGCATGCGTGAGCAGTGGTTCAGATATAGGACATCGGCAGAAGCCTTAAAAAGCGAATGCAATATGTTTAATTCAATGTCTGGCAAATATGCAATACAGGACAAAGTGCAGCGCGAGGGTTTGTTTATCCAGAGCTTTGAGGTTATAAACGGCAAGGAAATCAAGCAATGGGAGCACGATCTTAAAAATAATATTAGCGATAAGGACGATGATGAGGATAAAGACGACAAATGAACCGCAGTTGAGGCTGTTTACGGCAATAAACTTCCCGGATGATGTAAAGCGTAGGATAGTAAATGTGCAACGGGATCTAAAAACAATCTCCAGCAGCGGGCGTTTTAGCGACGAGGCGAATCTGCACCTGACGCTCGTATTCCTCGGCGAAACCCCGCTGACACGCGTGGATAATATCAAACGCGCTATGGAAGCGGTGAACACAGGCTCTTTTACAATCACTCTTGAGGGGATGGGCAGGTTCAAACGAGACGGCGGCGATATCATCTGGATCAGCGTAAAGCCCAGTCCGGCGCTATCAAACATGCACAAGCAGCTCAGCACAGCGTTAGCCACCGAGGGTTTTGTGGTAGAAAAGCGGGAATACAAACCGCACCTGACACTCGCGCGCGAGGCTGTACTGCGTGGTGACCTAAACGAGGTCGACATGCCCACCATTGAAGTCTCGGTAGACCGCATCAGCCTCATGAAATCCGAACATATACGTGGCAGGCTTGTGTATACAGAGGTTTTTCATAAATCCTTAAATGCTTTGTACTAATGCGAAATCAAGGGGGCAAAAATGTCTACCGATCGAAACCAAATCAACGATATCGTAAGCTTTGCACGACACGATCTTATAAAAAATCTGCTGCCGTTTTGGATTAAGTATTCACCGGATCCAACAAACTCTGGGTTCTACGGGGAGCTGAAGCATGACGGCAGCCCAAATGAGAATGCTGATAAATTCATCGTATTAAATGCGCGACTGCTCTGGGTGTTTTCTGCTGCGGCCATGCAGGCCGATGTTGCGCAAACCCCCGAGCTATCAGCACAATGCGGCGCATTTGCAGATAGGGCATTCGAATACATCATGAAGCATTTCCGCGACACAGAGCATGGCGGGGTCTTTACAACGCTGTACGCAAACGCCGTGCCAAAGGATACAAACAAGCTCGTATACGGCATTTCGTTTGTTATATATGCGATGAGCGAGTATTACCGCTTCAAGCGTGATCAAAACGCGCTGGACTTTGCGGATCAATGCATCGGATTACTCGAGGTGCATGCAAAGGATCCCATACACGGTGGTTATAGAGAACTTTTATCGCGGGACTGGCAAGTGCCACACAGCCAACGTAGCGATGTGAACCCAGTTGCGGGGTGCACAAAGACCATGAATACCCATCTGCATCTGCTCGAGGCATATACGAACAGGTTGCGAGCGCGGCGTGATGAGGCCTTCGCGCAATCGCTCCGATCACAGCTTCAATGTATGCTCGATCAGATCATTGACCCGGATACTGCGCATTTCAAGATGTTTCTCACAGACGACTGGACATCGCTGAGTGATGACATATCCCCAGGGCATGACATCGAAGGCACCTGGCTCATGGTCGAGGCCGCGGATGTTTTAGGTGACGCGGAGCTTTCGGAGCGTGTGAGACAGATGTGTAGCCGTATGGCCGCATCCTGTGTCGAATATTTCGATGCGGACGGCTCAATGTATCAGCATGTATACGGTGACGGGCATATCGATAAGCGGCGCAGCTGGTGGTTGCAGAACGAAGCAGTGGTCGGCTACATAAACGCATGGGAGATCACTGACGACGTGTGTTATTTGGAAACCGCGTGGCGTTGTCTCGAATATATACAGAAACATCTGATCGACAACGTTCATGGCGGCTGGTTCGCGGCTGCGGACGAGGATGGCAGGGCTACGACAACAGACCTAAAGGCCTCGGCATGGATATGCCCGTATCATAACGCGCGTATGGATATGGAGATCATCAATAGAATGGCTAAAAGAATGGAGAGAATGACATGATCAATCAGGCATCAATGCCATCGGAACTTCGGATCACGGATATGCGCTTCGTGGATGTGGTAAACCTGCCCATGCACTGCATATTGATGAAGCTGTACACGAATCAAGGAATAATTGGTTACGGTGAGGTACGCGACGCGGCCTCAAAGCGTTACGCGCTGCAGCTAAAGCGTGTGATCATGGGTGAAAACCCATGTAATGTGGATAAGCTGTTTCGGCGTATTAAGCAGTTCGGATGGCAGTCGCGTCAGGGCGGCGGTGTGAGCGCGGTAGAGGTAGCATTGTGGGATATATTGGGAAAGGTGACGGGTCAGCCCGTTTATAGGCTGCTCGGAGGGCAATTCCGCGATCGCATCAGGATGTATTGCGATACGGATATCGAGGGCAAGCATGACGGTATCGCGATGGGTAACGCATTAAAGAAGCGTATGGAGCTCGGATATACATTCCTGAAGATGGATTTGGGTATCGGCATTTTACAGCATGTGGATGGTACGCTGTCCGCGCCGCTTGGGTATTTTGACGAATACGACCGTTTATATAAAGACCTCGAGGCGTGCACAGATCCTATCGAAAAGCGTTATATCAAGAACCGTATATATGACCTACACAATGTGGCTCATCCGTTTACGGGCATACATATTACGGAGAAGGGGCTTGACGTACTTGAAAACTACCTTGCGGACGTGCGCTCTGTGATCGGTTATGAGGTGCCGCTCGCTATCGATCATTTCGGACACATAGGGCTTGAGGACTCTATTAAGCTCTGCCGCCGTATAGAAAAGTATAACCTTGCATGGGCAGAGGATTTGATACCGTGGCAGTATACGGATCAGTACGAAAGGCTTTCACAGAGCACGACCGTTCCGATCTGCACGGGTGAAGATATTTATTTGAAGGAATACTTCGAGCCGTTACTATCAAAGCGCGCGGTATCGATGATACACCCGGATGTGCTGACGACTGGTGGCATATTGGAAACAAAGAAGATCAGTGACATGGCGCTCGACCGCGGTGTCGCTATGAGCCTGCACATGGCCGAGAGCCCGATAGGTTGCCTCGCGGCGGTGCACACAGCAGCTGCGTGCGAGAACTTTACCGCACTCGAGTTCCATTCCGTAGATGTGCCCGAATGGAATGATATCTACGACGATAACCTGCCGAAGCCACTCGTACAGGGCGGATACATCACGGTGCCCGATGCGCCGGGTTTAGGCATCGAGAGCCTGAACGACGACGTGCTGCAGCGTTTCCTGCATCCGGAGGTAAAGGGTGTATGGGAAGACACATCCGATTGGGATTTTGACACCTCGGCAGACAGGCTCTGGAGCTAATATGCGCAGGCTTTTGATTACAAACGCATCACATCCAGCTGTATCGGATATTTTAGAAACACTCACGGCTGACGGTTGGGAAGTGGTCTTAGCAGGGCCGGGTGAGGATATAAACGCACTGAAGGAACGTGTCAAGAGAGGCGGGGCACTGGACGGGATACTGATATCGGACAGGTGTGTGTACCGCTCGTCAATCGAGGACCAAGATAATGACCGCTTTAAAGATGCGTTCATGCATAACGTTAAGCCGGCCTTTTTAGTCGCAAAGCATATCGCGCCGCTCGTCAAACAGGGCGGCGCGGTGATTTACCTGTCATCGGCATTCGCGGATAAGCCCACGGGCTGTTCTACCGCGTACTCAACCGCACAGGCCGCCGTATGTATGATGTTTAAGGAGCTTGCACTGTTTTACGGGCATATAGGTATCCGCTTCAATACCATAAAGCTTGGTGCTTTCCCTGAAGAGGACGAGGATTTCGACAGTCTTACTTCTCCGTTTAACTATGACGCAGCGAGCAAGATACCGCTCAGGCGGCGCATAAACCCCAAGGATGTTTCCGCTACGGTAGCATTTTTACTCAGTGATGCGGCCGGATACATCAATGGAGCGGAGCTGGTGGTAGATGGTGGACAGCGGATGTATTACGCGGACAGGGAATGGAAGGAAAGGGGAGCGTTGCAGTGAGCTTGAGCAATGCCGTTGCGATAGTCACGGGCGGGGGAAAGGGTATCGGTGCTGGCATCAGTAAGTCTTTGGCTGCTACGGGTGCAAAGGTACTGATCATAGGCAAGGACAACATGGAAATGGCCGAGCGCACCGCCAATGACATAAGCGAGAGCGGTGGGGTAGCAGAGACCATGCGCTTTGATCTGCAATGCGGCGATACTGATTTGATCTGCGAGCGTGCTCTCGAATGCTTTGGCGGTGGGAGTATCGAAATCTTGGTCAATAACGCCGCGTATCAACCCAATCTGGACATCGACGAATATGACGAAACACTGTTTGATAAGGTGTTGGATATCAACCTATTTGCGTACACGCGCTGTATAAAGGCCGTTATTCCGTATATGAAGAAGAGTGAAGCAGGCGGCTCAATCATCAATGTATCATCGATACACGCGTTTAGGCCGGGTGGCTTTGATCTGGTCTATAGCATGACAAAGGCCGCTATACACATGCTCACGATGGAAGCGGCCCTTGAACTGGCACCCCATGGCATCAAGGTCAACACATTGATGCCGGGCAGCACGCGTATAGAGTTTAAAAGCGGTGAGGTATATCCGTTTAAGATACGCCCTATCAAGCGGGATAGGGCATATAAAATTTACGCAGGTGCCGGTGATCCGAAGGATACAGGAGACATGGTCGCATATCTGTGTACACAGGGTAGACATATCAATGGTACATCGATTGTGATTGATGGTGGTTATACGCTATATTAAAACCTTACCACAGATCACCACGGATAAGAACGGATTTGCACGGATAAACCAGTTTTGAATGGTGTAATCCGTGCGAATCCGTTTATAATACGGATATTATCGCCTGTATGGATTCGCTCGGTATGCCCAATTTCTTAGAGATATCCGATACGCTGCGGCCATTTTTATATTCGACTATAGCTTGAAACGCGAGTTGAACACCTTTTATCTTTACCATATCAGAAAACTCCTTCCACATTTCACTTAGCTGTTCCTTACTTACATATTTGTTTGATAAGACCATCATCAGAGCGCCCAGTTTTTCGCGAGACACCCCGGATTTCTTGTACTCTGTAGCCAGTAATAAACCATCCATTAAAATCTCTGCTTTGTTACGTGTATTACTCTTTTATCTCGCCACCGTGTCGTAATTTTGCCAAACGTCCGCATCTTGCATATATTAACACCCCTCAATAGAATGATACCATACAGTTTTTCCCGCATGTAAGCCTAAACGTCTGTCTATCATCGTGGATATACATAATTGTGATATTTTGTTGTGTATGATAAGATTATAGCAGTTTTTTAAGAATGGTTCCAATGGAGAGCTATTTATAGAAAGGTGAGGCTATGCATTATCTGGAGCTGCTGCGGCGTGCAAACGATGGCAAGAGGGTTGACAAGGGCGATTGGGATTATCAGTACATAGTGGAGAATGTTATGGAGCTCGTGGATAAATACGAGCTTGAATATGATCCGCAGGATATAACACCGACAGACGATATGTTGTTTGAGAGGCTATTCGCGGCGGGTAAGGAGCTTATAGTCCGTACGGGTGTGTATTACCAGACAAAGGGGACGATCATACCGCTGAGTGAGAAAGAAATTGACGAGGCTCTACTAAACAGCCCAAAGACACTCACGATGGGTATGGGTGCAGATGAGGTCACGATCTTTGCGCGTGAAATAGAGGACAAACGCCGACCGCTGGTATGGGCCGGTAATCCAGGCTGTCCCACACCCGAACGATTATTTCTGCCGATCACGATGAGCTGGCTAAAGGAGGAAATAGACCTCGCTACATGCGGCTCGCTGATTGATGTAGACGGATATGACGTGTGTTCCGGAGATGCCACTGAGCTTTTGGCGGTGCGTAGGGAATTGAAGATGCTGCACGAAGGGCTTAAGCGTGTCGGTCGCGAGGGGATGGGTATGCTCGCAGCCGAATCCTCAGTGTCTGAGATCGGTGACTTGGGAGCGGCAGCCGGTTCGATGTTTTTAAGATCCTGTGACAGCCACTTGGTAGCGATGTTTAATGAGCTGATCATTGATCGCGACAACATGATCCGCGCTGCAAACAACATCGACTACGGTATGCGTAATGCCGCACTGACCTGTACAATCGTTGGTGGACTCGGTGGCGGGGCGGCGGGTTCGGCGGTGTTGATGATCGCATCGATCATGGCTGCAAATATCGTCGCGCGCGCGGACTATCATCTGTGCCATCCAATACATATTCACAACGTTGCGACCTCCACAAAGGAATGTATGTGGCTGCAGTCGGTGACCTGTCAGACCTTTGCAAAGCATGCACCGCAATTGATCTTCTGCGACATCTATCCGAAGAGTGGTGCTCTCACAAAGGAGCTATTGTACGAGGTAGCTGCCAATACGATAGCCATTACGGTATCGGGCGGGCATACCGAGGGTGTAGGTTCTGCTGACGGTAGGCTGCCGCATGGTACAGGGCTCGAGGTAAGACTCATGAGCCGATTGGGTCGCAGGGTTGCAGAACTTGGCATAACGAGGGCTCAGGCTTCGCAGCTTATTAATACACTCTACGACAAGTACAAGCATGTGTTTGTAAACGGAAACGACGGTCAGCCGTTCGAGGTCGCTTACGATGTAGAGAGCATTACACCAGTTGCAAAGTGGCAGCGGATGTATGATGAGGTTATAGATGAGGTAGAAGACATGTTAAAGAATGGGGGCTGTCATGAATAAATTTAAGTTTCCTATGTTTCGAGCCGGTGATGTCAGCGGTTTGACTTACGCGATAGCCGGTAACGTTATCAACTATATCATCGTAATAGCAACGCTCAAATATGTGTTGTCATGGCCCGATGCGTTGATCTTCGGTAAGGTTATACCGGGCATGTCCATAGGGCTTATGCTGTCGGGTATCTATTACTCGTACATGGCTTACAAGCTTGCAAAAAAGGAAAACCGTACCGATGTAACCGCGTTACCGTCCGGCGTATCCACACCGGCGATGTTTGTCTACCTGTACGGTATTGTTATGCCGCTGAACTACGCGCTCGGCGATCCCGAGCTGGTATGGCGCGCAGCTGTTGCCGCGACGTTTCTGGGTGGTGCGATCGAGGCTTGCGGCAGCTTTTTAGGCCCGGCGTTGCGTAAGTTGTTGCCACGTGCGGCTCTGCTTGGTACGGTAGCGGGTATCGCGCTGGTTTGGATGGCCAATAAGGGTATGTTTGACGTATACGCGGATCCAGTACTCGGTCTGCCGATTTTGATTATCGCGGTTGTGGGTCTGATTGGTGGTTATGTGTTCCCGAAAAAGATCCCGGCGCTGTTGGTGTCTGTAGTGGGTGGCGTTATATATGCGGCGCTCTTGGGACGTGTACAACCTGATTTTAGCACGTTTGCATTCAACCTTCCGAACCCTATCGCGGGGCTCGGTAATATATTCCAAGGCTTCGGTTACATAGTTCCGTTCCTTTCGGTCATCATTCCGATCGAGATATATAACTTCATAGAGACGATGGATAATGTTGAAGGTGCTATCGCGGCGGGCGATCATTACAATGTGCGCGAGGCACAGATCGCTGACGGTGCATGTACAATGATCTCGGCGATGTTCGGTGGCATCATACCGAACACGGTATGGCTTGGGCACGCAGGGCTCAAGAAATCTGAAGCCGGTATCGGATATTCGTGGATAGCGGGTATCGTACTCGGTCTCTGCGGTATCATAGGCGCGTTCGGCCTCATCAACTCGATCATCCCGCCCGCGATCACAGCCATGACCTTTCTCTGGTGCTCACTGATTATCGTTTCGCAGGCATACAAGGAAAGTATACCGTTTAAGCATACAGCAGCGGTTACAATGGCCATCATCCCGCATATCGCGGACTACGCATATACGGAGATAACGGGCGCTTTAGGTGCGGTGGGCTTCTTTGAGGTTACACCAGAGATCAGCCAAGCCTTGATCGATAACGGCGTAATGTGGTCAGGTGTAGCGGAACTCAAATACGGCGCGATCTTAACAGGTATGCTCTGGGCCGGTGCGACTGCGTTCATAATCGACAAACGCCTTGACAAGGCCGCTTGGGTGTTTATAGCCGCTGCAGTGCTTTCGGGCTTGGGTTTCATACATTCGCCGCAGCTCGTCATAGACTTCTCGACATGGACTGTTGACCTCAGCGGTGTAAGCAAATTCTTCTTTGCATACTTGATCACGGCTGTTGCCTGCTTCATCTTCCATTATGTAAAGGGGCTTGTTACAGCACCTAAGGATTTCGATTACGTATAAAGAGCAAAAAATTACCACGGATTTGCACAGATAAAAGATGGATTTACACGGATTTAAATACATTTGATTTATAATCCGTGTAAATCCATTATTATGCGTGAAAATCCGTGGTATTCTTTTATAATGATATGCCTATCTTCCAGACCCTGCCGAAATGATTATGCGCAAACGCCCAGGTATCCGTGTTTTTCATGGACATGGTCGTTTATATCATGCTCTCCATCCAGCACTCGGGCTGTTTAATACCCATGATCGCGGCGATTGTAGGTGCTACGTTAGACAGACCGAAGCCTCCTGCTGACGCGCCGTCCTTTATGGTATATGCAGTCTGTTTGTCCACGATGATGAACGGCACCTGATTCAATGAATGCGCAGTGCGCAACTGCAGCTTACCTGATTTGGATTTCTCGAGCATTTCGTCCGCGTTGCCGTGGTCTGCGGTGATCAAAACCGTGTAGCCGAGGCTCTCAGCTACCGGCAGGACGCGGGCGAGCGCGAGATCCACAGCCTCTACAGAAATAATCGTAGCCTCCATGTTACCTGTATGCCCGACCATGTCGCCGTTCGGGTAGTTGCAACGGATAAAATCATATTGCCCCGATGCCATAGCTTCTATTACCTTGTCGGTGACCTCCGCGGATTTCATCCATGGGCGCTGATTGAACGGTACCAAATCCGAAGGGATTTCTTCAAATATCTCGAGCGTGTCGCTGAACTTACCGCTACGATTGCCGTTCCAGAAATAGGTCACATGGCCGTATTTCTGCGTCTCGGACACGGCATATTGCTTCACGCCGTTGTTGACTAACAACTCAGACAGTGTGTGAGAGATCTCGGGCGGGTTGACGAGGTAACGTTTTGGAAGGTCCAGGTCACCGTCGTATTGCAGCATGCCTGCATACAGAACGTTCGGGCGCTTACCGCGATCAAAGAACGGGAAATCGTCGTAGTCAAACGCCATGCTGATCTCTATCGCGCGGTCACCGCGGAAGTTGAACAGGATGACACTGTCATTGTCATTGATCGTGCCGATTGGTGAGCCGTTGTCCGCTATCACAAATGCGGGCAAATCTTGATCTGTGATGCCGTCATTCTCCGCACGGAAGGTAGTGATTGCATCCGTTGTTGATGCAAACTGCCTGCCAATGCCGTGTACATGGGTCTCCCAACCGATCTTGACCATGTTCCACTCTGCCTGATAACGATCCATTGTAACCTTCATACGTCCGCCGCCGCTCGCGATACGCCCGTCAAAGCCCCCGTCGTTCAACTCTGCGAGTGTTTGCTCAAGCGCGCTAACGTATTCGAGTGACGAGGTCGCGGGTACGTCACGTCCGTCCAATAATATATGCACGCGCGCAGTCTTGACGCCGGTAGCCTTGGCTTGTTTCAGCAATGCGTTCAAGTGTGCGATGTTCGAGTGTACATTACCGTCCGAGAGCAGCCCGATGAAATGCATTGTCGTGTTGTTCTTTACACAGTTTTGCGTGAGCTCTGTCCATGTGTCGGACGCAAACAATTTACCGGTTTCGATCGATTCGTTTACGAGCTTTGCACCCTGCGAATATATCTGTCCGCAACCGAGCGCGTTATGTCCGACCTCGCTGTTGCCCATGTCGTCGTCCGACGGCAGACCTACGGCTGTGCCGTGAGCCTTTAAGCGGGTGTTAGGGCAGTTCTCAAGCAATGATTTCAGTACCGGTGTGTTCGCGCGGTAAACGGCGTTTGTATCATCCTCTTTGCCGAAGCCGATGCCGTCCATAATGATCAATAATACTTTTTTGTCCATAAAATAGCCTCCTATTTCGTTTTATCCGATTTATTTTTGCTGTGATATTGGTAATAATCTGTCTTTATCATGCCGTTAAACAGCTTGCGCTTTGTGTCGGCAGGCCTACCGAAGGATTTTTCAAAGAACTCATCCGCGGTCAACACATATATACCCCAATCGAGGTTCTTACCGAATATCCGCGCGAGGTCTTTGTAGATCTGCTCGATCTCTTTCACACGGCCCAAGCGTTCACCGTATGGTGGGTTACATATCGCGACACCACCCGCATCCGGCAGCTTAAGATCTGCGACCGGACATACATTGAACTCGATGCAATCATCCACACCGGCCTTTGCGGCATTTTCCTTCGCGACCTCTATAGCCTCCGGGTCGATGTCATAACCATAGATGCGTGGCGTTGCATCCACACGTATCTGCGCGAAGGCCTGCTTACGCGCGTCTTTCCAGAGTTGCGCGGGGATCAGCGGCCAGCGTTCGGATATGAATGAACGGCTGATGCCCGGTGCGATGTTTTTAGCTATTAACGCAGCCTCGATCGGGATCGTACCGCTGCCGCAAAACGGATCGACAAGTGTCTTAAATGGCCTCCAGAACGACAACTCGATCAATGCGGATGCAAGTGTCTCCTTTAACGGGGCCTCCAATGCATGCTCCCTGTAGCCGCGTTTGTGCAGACCCGCGCCCGTGGTGTCTATGGTCAGCGTGACCTTGTCCTTTAAAAGACCGACCTGAACCTTGTATTCGGGACCGGTTTCCTTGAACCACTCGACATCATGCACGGACTTCAAACGCTCAACGATGGCTTTTTTGACGATGGCCTGGCAGTCGGGCACACTGAAGAGCCCCGATCGCACGGACTTACCTGTGACCGGGAACGTGCCGTCTAACGGGATGAACTGCTCCCACGGCAGCGCCTTTGTGCCCTCGAACAACTCGTCAAACGTGCGTGCATAGAACTCGCCGACATTAAGCAGCACGCGGTCCGCACTGCGTAGATGAATGTTTGCGACTGGGATCGCGGATAGATCCCCGCGAAAGTCAACCCTGCCGTCCGCAACGGATGTAATTTCAAGGTTTAGTTTCTGTACCTGCCGCTTCACAACGGCCTCAAGGCCAAACGCGGCTGTTGCTATTAGGTTTACCATGTATTTCTCAATGCTTTCGTACCTTCCGTTTCCATATAAATGGTCGTAAATTATTTGGTTTAGGATATCACACTCTTTGGTGATTATCAACTTTTATGGAACCGTTCGGATGAAATGTTGAGTAAACGACTATGTTGTGTTATGCTGTGCGAAATATCCAGAGGTGATAAAAATGAAGAGATATCTATGTATATTATTAGCTGCAATGTGCTTGTCTAACATGGTAGGTTGCGGTGAAAATGCAAATAAGCAGGCACCGCCAACCACTGTGACTGAAGCGCAGGTAACAGCTACTGCGGAGGCGACGGAAACACCTATGCCTGAGACACCCGCTCCGACACAAAAGATCTCGGTCGACAGGTCGGCTGCTATGGCATTTACACATTCGTTGTCTAACGGCTGGAATCTGGGTAACACATTAGACGCTGTCGGATCATTGATGCATCCGCAGCCGATTGCGCATGAGATCGCGATGGGAAATCCGGTAACGACAGAGGAAATGATCAAGCTCGTAAAAGAAGCGGGCTTTGGTACGTTGCGCATACCCGTTACATGGATGGTCAATCTCGGTGAGGCCCCGGAATACAAGATAGACGATCCGTGGCTCGACAGGGTCGAGGAGGTAGTAAACTACGGTCTTAATAACGACTTAACGGTGATATTGAACGCGCACCATGAATTTTGGATAAAACCACGTGAGGATAAATATGAAAAGGTAAGCGCGCAATTATCTCGTCTATGGCAACAGGTAGCTGAACGCTTCAATAAATATGACAACAGGCTTATATTCGAGGGCATGAATGAGCCGAGATTGATCGACACTGAACTCGAATGGACGGGCGGGGATACAGAGAGCAGAGGCGTTATAAACAAACTCAATCAGGTATTTGTGGAAACGGTCAGGCGTACCGGGGGCAATAACGCAACGCGTATGCTGATGATACCCACATACGCGGCCGCGACCGACGAAGCTGTGCTCAACGACTTTACCGTGCCTGATGATCCGAACATCATCGTGTCGCTGCATGCGTATACACCGTACCCATTCGCGCTGCAACCGGAGGGCGTAGAGGCCTGGAGCAGTAAAAACCCGGAGGACACAAAGGATGTAGATGCGTTATTTGAGCGGATAGACAGGTTTTTCATCAGCAAGGGGATACCGGTTATCATAGGGGAAACGGGAGCGCGAAACCGTGGGAATCTGGAGGCGCGTGTAGATTGGGCGCAGTATTTTTCTGTAAAGGCTCAAGCTATGGGCGTACCGTTAATCTGGTGGGATAACGGCACGTTTACAGGCAACGGCGAGCGCCTGGGATTACTGGATCGGCGCGGCATGAAGTGGGAATTTATCGAGATTATAAACGCATTTCAGAATAAGCTTGAGGAGAATGGTATTGAATAGTTACAGTTTAATAAATAGAGACGGAGCGGCGAAGCGCGGTGAGCTTGTGACGCCGCATGGCGTGATCAAGACACCGGTGTTTATGAATGTCGCGACGGTCGCGGCGATCAAGGGCGCTGTGTCGTCGATGGACTTGAAGGAGATTGGATGCAAGATCGCGCTGTCGAACACCTATCACTTGCATCTGCGACCCGGTGATGAGAATGTCAAGAAGCTCGGAGGGCTCAGACGCTTCATGAATTGGGACGGACCTGTGCTGACGGATTCGGGTGGATTTCAGATCTTTTCTCTTGCGTCTCTACGCCGCATAAAGGAAGAGGGCGTATATTTTTCGTCACACATCGATGGTAGAAAGATATTTATGGGACCCGAGCAGAGCATGCAGATACAGTCTAACCTGGGCTCGACGATAGCTATGGCGTTCGATGAATGTATTCCATATCCATCAGAGCGCGACTATGTAAGGGCATCAGTCGACAGAACAACACGCTGGTTGCTGCGCTGCAAGGATGAGCTCACACGTCTGAACGGCTTGGACGATACGATAAACCCGGGTCAGATGCTGTTCGGGATCAATCAAGGTTGTGTGTATGATGATATCCGTATCGAGCACGCAAAACAGATTGCGCAGCTCGATCTGAGCGGATATGCGATAGGCGGGCTTGCGGTCGGCGAGTCCCATGAACAGATGTATCATGTAATCGAACGGGTCGTACCGCATCTGCCCGTGGACAAGCCTACATACCTGATGGGTGTAGGCACACCCGAAAATATCATCGAGGCCGTATATAGGGGCGTTGATTTCTTTGACTGCGTGCTGCCAGCCCGAAACGGCAGACACGGCAACGCATATACGGACCAAGGCAAGATCAACCTGAACAATGCTCAATTCGCTATGGATGAACGCCCGCTCATGGAGGGCTGCGAATGCCCCGCATGTAGGCATTATTCGAGGGCGTATATCAGACATCTGTTCAGGGCAAAGGAAATGCTCGCTATGCGCTTATGCGTGCTTCATAATCTGCACTATTACAATAGGATGATGGAAGAGATAGGCGAGGCCATAGAGCAGGGGAGGTTTGAGGCGTACAGAAAGGCAAAGCTTGAGGGATGGGCAGAAAATAAATAGGGGGCGTTATTGTGTACGAGCATCACAAGTCATCTATGGAAAATTTGGTCAAGCAGTATGAATCCGATCCGGAGGTTATAGGCGTTATATTGGGCGGTTCGGTCGCAAAGGGTACGGAACGCGCAGATTCGGACATCGACGCGATCATCGCGGTTAGCCCGCAGCGTTTCGAACGATTGCAGGCTGAGAATCGCATATCGGAATGCTTTTCGGAGGGGATCACATACGATGGCGGTTATTACGATATCAAGTATTGCACCGAGGACTATCTAAAGACGCTCATGGAGCGCGGTAGCGAGCCGTCTCGCAATGCATTTATGTGTGCACGCTGTCTTTATACGAAAAACCCGGAAATCGCAGTATGGGTTAAAAAAATCCCGGTCTTTCAACAGTCAGAGAAAGCGGAAAAGCTATTGTCGTTCTTCAGCGGACTGACGTTACATCGTGATTATTTTTGGAAGGTCGCGCGTGATGAGATATATCTAAAGTCGCGTACCGCGGTTGATGTTGTGCTTTGTGGGTTGCGTATGATACTGCAGGAGCGCGAGGTGTTGTTCCCATGCCAGCGCAGATTGTTAGAAACGGTTTTCAATCTTGGAGGCGCATATGCTGAAACCGCCGACAAAGCAAAAAGGATTCTGTCGGAGATGACCGAAGAAGCCTTGGATGATTTCGTGAATGCGGTTATGACCGTGACGGGTTATCAGCCGCCAAAGGATTACTCGGTGATGTTATCACGGTTTATAGATGACAATGAACAGTGGTGGTATAAGAACCGACCTGTCATAACGGAATGGTAAAAAGTTTTGTCCGAACGTGTTTATTTGAATGTGGCAGGGGCATTACGCTTGTGCTCTGAGTTACGGTGATAGCGTTCGATGATCGCCTTATCGTGGTCATTTGCCTCACCGGTCATGATATAGCGATCGATGGCCTCGTAGGTCACACCCATTTCAGCCTCGTCGGTCTGGCCTTCAAAGAGCCCTGCTGACGGGGCTTTATTTATAATCTCACTGGGTGCGCCGAGCACGCGCAGATACGCGTATATCTCGGTCACCGTGAGGTCAGACACCGGATTGAAGTCGTAACCGCCGTCACCCCATTTTGTAAAGTATCCCATATAGGTCTCGGATCTGTTGCCGGTGCCGCAGACGAGGCGGTTCTCTGTCTGTGCTATCGCATACATCGTCGTCATACGCAGACGTGGGGCGATATTCACAAGAGCGGCGTCAGAGATCCTGGGCACTCCGAAGCGTGTTTCACATTTAGATATAAGCATTTCTTTTACATTCGTGAGGTCTACGTATCGCGTCTCTATATCAAACGCCTCAGCCAAGAGTCGCGCGTGATCCGCGTCGGTTGTAAGGTTCTGCTTGGTACCACAGGGCAAGATGACACTGATGGTATTACGCCATGCCTTTTTGCATAAAATGCCCGCGAGCGCGCAGTCCTTTCCGCCGCTGTTTGCAAACGCTATACCGTCGGCCCCAGAGGTCGCTACGATACGACGTATAAATCCGATTCTTTCTTCAATGTCTTGTAGAATAGCTTTTTCATCCATTGTATATTACCTCCTGTCACATTTTCATTAGATTTATAAAGACCTTTTTATTATCGGACTGTTCATCGTCCATAACGTTGATCTCCATCGTGATGAAGTCCTCTTCGTCACGGATGCGGCAGCGCATCTGCGAATAGTGTGAGGTCTTTACCAAATGCAGAAACTCGGTTTTTAACTTATATGCGTCCTCAAAAAACTCAAATAACGAACGCCCGGTCATCTGCTCCTGCTCGAATAGTATATCGGCATTATGGTTTGATAGGATTATTGTGCCCTTTTCGTCCGTGATAATCAATATACGTGAGGAACTCTCCATAATTTTTTGGCTCAGTCCGCGCTCAAACATCAACGCAAGCTCTGCATCCTTTATCGTCGTGATATCGCGCGTGATGTTTGATATGCCAACGATCTCATGTTTGTCATTATATATACAGAACAATTGCAGATCGTAATAAAACCTCGTGCCGTCCTTCTTTACACGCCAACCGTTTTCCGAGTACCTACCGTCGGTTATAACCCGATCGATGCGTTGCTTGATCATATCCGCTTCGTGCGGCTCATAGACATAACCGATGTATTTGCCCATGACCTCACTCTCGCTAAAGCCCAACAGCTCGCTCGCACCTTTATTCCAGAGCATGATAATACCGTTCTTGTCCATCGCATAGATCGCGCAGTCCTGAAAGCTGTTGATGATATTGGTCAGATATAATGAGCGGCTTTCCATCTTTTTTTCAAGCTCGTCGTTTAGGTTTTGTATTAGCGTGTTCTGAAATTTCAATTCATTGCCGAGACGCTTGGTCTTTTCATAGGTCAGGCCGTTATTGACGGCTATGCCCACATAGTATTTCAGGTGATCCATGAGCTGCACATGGGCTTCGGTGTAGTCATGTATCGAGGTCATAACCAACACGCCCGCGAGCTCCTCGTTGTTAAATATCGGTACGATCATGATAGAGCGTGGTTTTAGCTTGCCCAAAAACGTACGCTGGTAATAGATCGTGTCGTCAGGAATGTCGTTAATGACAGATATCTTGTTTTCGAGCACATATACACCCATCAGACCCTCTCCTATGGAGACGTCGAATTCCGAGTAGATATTTCGGCTAAAGCCCTTAGAGTGTTTTATCTCAAACTTCT
Organism: uncultured Defluviitaleaceae bacterium; assembly: GCA_964621475.1. Lineage (GTDB taxonomy): Bacteria > Bacillota > Clostridia > Lachnospirales > WQUN01 > CAYURR01. The sequence continues at coordinate 21,100 of CAZUNC010000008.1, forward strand.
TAGTTACCACGTTGAATGAATAAAATGCACAGCAGGAACTGTTTGTGATACGTATTAGCTTCGGTATTAAGTCGTCCATGACCTTTTCAAATTCGATGTTTACAACGACCGAATTGATGATGCCCTTTATGGATTCGTCATAATGCTTTCGTTCGATCAACTGCTTGCGGATCTTTGCAAGTGCTGTGTACAAAGGTAGTGAAAATGCATATTCGCTGATAAAGCGCGAAATACGCTTGCTTGGAGCTTCGGGTATGATCTCTTGTAAGAACTCTTGCTCGTTACGGTCACCGTTTAGATTTTCGTCGGAAAAGAGCCTCTCGGCTTTTTCGGTGACGTCGCCGATCATACGAATGAATCGCCTGTGATACCGATACTTTACGATCAAGTATATAACTATGATAAAGCAAATATTTAAGATAATAGTCCAATTCATTTTAATGAACGCTCCTTGAAATGATTCCCGCAATCACGTATACTACAATGTAAGGGGTGACGGCCATGAGGAAATTTGATTTGAATAAAAAATACTTGGAAATTTGTCTGTATGTGTTGTTTGTTGTAGCTGTAAGTATAATCCTCGAAAAGCTAATTGGCAATATCTCCGGATTCAGCCGGACGATTTCTGGTTGGTTAAATTTTTTAAAACGGGTGTTATCGCCGTTTATCTACGGGTTCTTTATAGCTTACTTTATGAACGCGTCGGTAAACTTCTTTGAATACAAGTTGCTGTTGCGCATAAACGACAACAGAAAATACGACAATGTCAGAAGGATCGTTGCTATCTTATGTACATACGCTATCTTTGGTACGGTTCTTGTATTCATTATATCATACTTGGTGCCTCAGGTCATCCTCAGCGTGACGAATCTTGTCTCCCGCATCCCTCTCGATCCGCGTTACTATGAAACCGCCATTTTAAACTATCTCGCTCAGGATACCCCGATCGCGAACTTCCTCTACAACGTAAACTCCGCGCTCGTGGAAAACTATACAGTGGCCGATCTTGTAAACCGCGTGTTCGAGCCGCTGCTCGGACAGATCACGTCGCTGACAGGTCTTATGAACGGCTTGCTCTCGACGCTACTGACCGGCACATTTAATGTTGCGTATGCACTGTTGAATTTCCTTCTGGGTTTATTTATCGCTTTTTATATGTTATGCGATAAGGAGCTGTTTGTGGACTTGCTCAAGAAGCTTGTCACGATAGTGTTTAATCGCAGTGTGACGCGGCAGGTGCTGGGCATCGCAACAGAAACGAACGAGATCGTCCAAAAATTTATCATAGGCAAGGGTATAGACTCCATCATAATCGGGATCATATTCTTCTGTGTCTGCGTGATCATGAAGGTGCCGTATCCGCTTTTAATGGCCGTTATCATTGGCATTACGAATATGATACCGTATTTCGGTCCGTTCATCGGCGCGGTGCCCGTAATCGCGATCGTATTGATGACCAATCCGCTGCAAGCGCTCTGGACTGCGTTAGCTATATTGGTGCTGCAGCAATTTGACGGTATATACCTCGGCCCAAAGATCATCGGAGATACGACAGGGCTACGCCCGATCATGGTTGTGTTTGCGATCATCGTAGGTGGTGCGGTCGGAGGGATATGGGGCATGTTTTTTGGTGTACCGGTATTCGCGGCTTTGCGTACGCTTGTGATGGGATTTGTAAATAGGAAATTTGATGAGAAAGCATCGGGGGTAAAGACGAATGGAAAATAGTAAATGGGATAATGGTAAGCTAATCAAATACGGCTACAGGTTTATGTTGCTATTGATATTTACAAATATAACATTTTCGTTGATATTGGGACAGGCCGCAGTATCGTCGGGGCGCGTGGACGTGGTGATCTCGCCACTCGCGCTTATATTAAATGAGCTTTGTTTGTTCGGAATACCTGTTTTATTTGTATATAACTTCAGCAAATCAATGGACAAAAGCTATGTGTTCAATTTTAAAAATTTCAATTTAAAAAATGTGTTTTATATCGTATTGATGACCATTTTAATATCACCTACGATGATGCTACTGTCGGGCATTGCCTCGCTATCTTTTGATAATGTAGCTATGTCTTTGATCGAGCCACTACGTGATCAGCCTTTTTTGTATATGCTCGCGGCTATTGCAATCGCACCCGCTTTGTTTGAGGAATTAGCGTTTCGTGGTGTGATAAACTCATACTTCAGAAATTTGTCAATAAAAAAAGCCGCATTAATAAATGGGCTTCTTTTTGGGATTATTCATTTAAACCTGCAGCAGTTTCTATATGCGTTTGCGGTCGGTGTGATACTTACGTTGTTTGTGCGTAGTGTGGGTTCGATTTGGGCTTCGATGCTGTCGCATTTCGTGATCAACGGTTCACAGCTATTGCTGAGTTATACGTCATTAGCTAGTGATGATCTGGCGGCGCAGGAGATAACGGCATTGAACCTGACCGTCTCTCCGGAGCTGATGACCGTATTGATTATGATTATACCGGCGGCTCTGTGCTTTGCTCTGTTTGTGATCGTTTATAAGCGGTTCGTTGCGTTTAATAAAACGCGCCAACCGATATTAGCCGATGTAAACGAAACAGAGCAGCAGGAGAACGCAACGCAGCAAAAGAATGTACCGGTGCTTACATGGGAGTTAATCCTGATCCTCGTCATCTTTACTTTGTTTGCCGCCATAATGTTGCTTGTTGGATGACAGGCCCTTATCAATCGCATGGTCTATGTCGCTCAATGTCCGTAATGTCGAACCGATGTCTATAAGCGGCCCGCGCCGCTTTTTTTTGTGGAACATTGCCGAGAGCTTTCGTGAAAAGCTGCTCTTGCTCATATCGACCTCCGATGCTTATGGTGTCAATCTTGCGCTATAGATGGGTAAGCCTTGCTTAGTAAACTTCTCCTCATATTCCGTAACGATGTCTCCGGGCGGCTCTGTACCTGTCTCGATCGTGAACCCCGCGATCTGCGCCTGCTCCAATGTAAACGTATATAACGGCTCGTTGTCCGTGCGAAAGTTGATCGCCGGTTGCCTATCAGATGTTTTCTCGCACAGAAGCTTTTTGTAAACCTCTAAATAACGGTGATGGGTCAAGCGGCGCTTGGCCCATTTCTTTTTGTTTGGCCAAGGATCGCTGAAGAACAGATAGATCTCCGATATCTCGCCTATTTCAAAGATGCTTTCGAGATTGTCCGCATCGCCGAGGATGAATGCGAGGTTGTTTGTTACATCGCCGGATTTTCGAGCTGCCTGGGCGAGAACGGCATAAGCGCGTTCGAGTGCGATATAGTTTGTCTGCGGGTTGCGCTGTGCCGTGTGTATGATGAAACGTCCCTTGCCACAGCCGATCTCGAGGTGCAGCGGGTTGTTGTTACCGAAATATGCCTGTGACCATTTTCCTTTATAGCCCTCGTTGTCTCTGACGATATGCGGATTATTTTGCAACTCCGATGCCGTCCAGGGCTTTTTTCTTGTGCGTGCCATGTGTGCCTCCTTTAGTATTGAGCCTAACTTATAGAATGATTGATTTGAGCCAGTAACCGAATTCGCCGTGGGTAGGGCTGATGTCGTCGCAGCATTTAAATTGCGTAAACCCGAGCTTGATGCAGTATGTCTTGCGCTGTGTGCTGTATATGCCCGGTATGCCTAATATGTATTGGCGGCTAAATCCGTTCGTGTCTCTGCCCAAGATGAAATGATTATATTCGTTATACGCCGATATGACAAATCCATTACCGGAAAATGCCTTGTAATCTATCGGCAGGTGCTTAGCATCGGTCAACGATATCCGGATCCATTGGATGGGCTTGCTCTGCTTGGTGAACGGCTTGATGCTACGGTTGGTGCTGGTGGTGCTCGCTTCAAAAAACATATTATCAAGCTGTGACATGGCCTCGAAATCATCGGGTAGGAAATCATCCGTGCCGTCGAGCCTTGCCAGTTCAATGAGTTCGTCCCTGAGACGCTTGGCGGTCTCGAGCAGTTGCTGTTGCTTTTCGCTGCGCAAGACATTGATGGGCTTGGACATAACTGCGGGCTCGGGATTAGGCATTTGTTCTGGAGCCGGCATCGGCTCGGGGGCAGTAGACATTTCAGGTGCAATCTCTTCGCTTTCGTCTTCCGGCAATTGTATATGTTCGGGCATTTCATTTGCGGATGCCATGGCGGGCTGACTGTCCAGGTACATGAACTGTTTCTTCCAGTTGGGCGCATCGGCCTTGTACGCGACGAGCGGGGTCACAAGTGTACCCGAAAAGTCTGCGGTGATGGCAATCAAGGCGAGCTTGTCGGGTGTCATATCGTATAGCTGTCTGATGTCTATATTGTTAAACAAACGCTTCTTTCCCAGGTTGTCGGTTGTGAACAGATCGATGTTCTGTCCCTTATACTCACCGTTTTCAAAAAATACCAGGCACAGCCTGTATGTAATGCCGGGACGTAGGTTTTGGATCCATACTGTGAGCTTTAGGTTATAGCCCGAAAACTCAAGAACACAGCGCCCGACAGGTCTGTGTCCGAGATGACCGTAATCCCCTCCGTCGGGTAATAGGGTTAAGCCGTATCGTTCATAATTCATAGACGACCTCCGAAAATATGTAGAGTATTCACATCTATATATATTCCGAAAAAAAGAAATGATGAAACGAATTGACTTGATTCATTCCAAGAAAGTCTGTACAATACTCTGCAATTTTACATCAGGGAGAGGATGACACTATGAATGCACTAAAAGGTTTTTTTGCACGGAAGGATATTGTAATCACACCGAAGCGGTATCTTCAGGAAGCGCTGTCAGCGATGGCTATAGGCTTGTTTTCGTCGTTGATCATTGGACTGATACTAAAGACATGCGGGCAGCAGCTTGCACTTTTGTTCGGTGAAAACACATTTACGGGCTTTTTGGTTGAGGCCGGTACAACAGCGATGGGTCTGATGGGCGCGGCTATAGGCGTGTCGGTTTCATATGGGCTCAAGGCTCCGTCACTGGTAATGTTTTGCGGTGTGATCACGGGCTCGATGGGGGCTACGCTTGGCGGGCCTGCGGGGGCGTTTGTTTCTGCTGTTATCGGCGCAGAGTTCGGCAAGATGATTTCAAAGGAAACCAAACTCGATATCATCGTGACACCGGCGGTAACAATATTTGCGGGCTTCTTGGGGGCGAAGTTATTTGCACCTGTAGTAAGCGGCTTGATGGGTGGTTTGGGTCAGATCGTCATGAGTGCTACGGAGATGCAGCCGTTTCTGATGGGTATCGTGGTCGCTACGGTCATGGGGCTTGCACTCACGGCACCGATCTCAAGCGCAGCACTTGCGATAATGTTGAGCCTTGAGGGGCTTGCGGGCGGGGCCGCGACAGTCGGCTGCGCGGCACAGATGATAGGATTTGCGGTGATGAGTTATAAGGCCAATGGATACAGTGGCCTTGTGTCGGTGGGTTTGGGTACATCAATGCTTCAGATACCAAATATCGTAAAGAACCCATGGATACTCTTGCCACCGACTTTAGCAGGAGCGATCATAGCGCCGCTGTCAACGCTTGTGTTTAAGCTGACAAACGTAAAAGAGGGTAGCGGTATGGGGACCTCAGGTCTCGTAGGTCAGATCGGTACGTTTACATCAATGGGCTTTAATGTCAGTACTATAATAGGTGTTGTTCTGTTGCATTTCGTATTGCCCGCCGTGATTACATATGTTGTATATCAGCTTTTGGTCAGCGCGGGTAAGATAAAGCCGGAGGATTTGAAATTAGGTTGACAAATGGTTGACATGGTTAGAATTTGTCATATAATTTTTATATAACATTGCATAAGGGGAGGGGATTATGTGGAGCAGGAAAGCTCTGTTAGGATAAGGCCGACTAATGATCTGGCTTTTAAAAAGGTCATGTCGAGCGAAGAGAACAAGGACATAGTCGCAGGCTTTATTAATGATTTCTATGAGCTTGGTGTTACGGTTGATGAGATAGAGATAAAGAATCCGTATTCAATCAAGGCGTATAGGGAAGAATTTGATAAGGATCCATTAAACAGGCTCCGGTTCACCGTCCCCGACGTGGTTATTCACATCAAACGTAAGTACAGTATTGTACTGGAGATACAACTCTATCTAATGCGAACCTATGCGATGAAGGTATTGATGTATACGGCAAATGAATTCACTTCAAACTATGGAACCGGTGATTCAGGCGACAAATACCTATCATTGATCCCTGTATATTCATTGAATGTCTTGGGCGAGAGATTCACGATGTTTGATGACAACAGGGCATACCATTGCTTTGAGCTTTACGACAGAAAAAATAATGTAGAATACCCGGGTGGTCCGTTGATGATTGGCTTCTTTGAGCTCAGTAAATATGTGAGCGAGATGACGTATAATCAGCGGTATTGGATGGATTACTTTTTAGAGAATGATATAAATCCATCCGCTCCGGATTATATCAGGAAGGCAAAACGCATCATAACGCTTGATAATCTTGGGAAGGAGGAATTCGAGATGATATCACGTGTAGAAAGGGCAGAAGCTGATTATTATGCTATTTTGGATTCCGCAAGATGGCAAGGTCTCGAAGAAGGTCGGGTTGAAGGCAAGGAAGAAGGTAAGGCCGAAGGTAAGGCCGAAGGTAAGGCAGAAGGTCGGGCGGAAGGTAAGGCAGAAGGTCGGGCAGAAGGTCGGGCAGAAGGTGTCGGATTGATCATCAAAAGCCTCAAAGCAAAGATCCCGCTTGAGCTTATATCAGAGTACACAGGATTAAGCATAGACGAGATTAAAAGCATATAAAAGAAGCCCCTTTGTTATAAGCAAAGGGGCTTCTTTTTTCACGACAAGGGTCATTCGTATTTATGAGACGTACACTTTCCTATGATTACCTCTGGTATATTGTCAATGTAATATTTCTATTGTATAATACATCATATAGTTGCATGAATCATTCATTACGCATTGTGCAAGGTTACCTCGATGCCATTACAAACTAAAAGTCGACAGGTTTATCGTGGAAGATATAATGAAACCTGCAGATAATAAACGTGTATGTCATCAAACAATATTAATGCGGAGGAAAACGTTATGGCTGTGGATATTGTTGTGGTTGGCGCGGGTTATTCCGGTGTGCTGACCGCAAAGAAACTGGCAAAGAAGTTTAAGAAACGCTCCGATGTTCAGATAACGATCATCGACAAGAACCCATATCACACGATGCTCACAGAACTGCACGAGGTGGCAGCGCAGCGTGTCGAAGAGGACAGTATCCGCATAAGCTTGAAGAAAATTTTTGCGGGTCGCAGGGTCAATGTCTCTATTGATACGATTACACATGTGGATAGGGAGAGCAAAACGGTCGTAGGCCAAAATGCGAAATACCACTATGATTATCTCGTGATGGCAGCGGGTTCAAAGCCGACGTTTTTTGGTGTGCCCGGAGCGGAGGAATACAGCTATAAGCTCTGGTCCTACGACGACGCGATAAAGCTGCGCGAGCATTTGCACAATAAGTTCCGTCAGGCTTCATGTGAGACAGATGCCGCAAAGAGAAAGCAGATGCTAAACTTTGTAGTCGTCGGAGCGGGTTTTACGGGTGTTGAGATGATAGGTGAACTCGCTGAGCTCGCACCGAGTATGTGCTCGAGATATGAACTCAACCCGAAAGATATATCCATGTCGGTAATCGATGTGTTGCCTCGTATCATGCCGATCATACCGGAGAAGCTTACAGACAAGGTCGTAAGGCGCTTGGGCAAGATGGGTGTAAAGATCATGACCTCGACGAATGTGGTTGCGATCGGCGAGGACTATATCGAGGTAAGGTCTGGCTCGAAGGATGCGCAGACTCAGCGATTTAAAACCGAAACGGTAATCTGGGCTGCAGGGATACAGTCGTCGGACATAACAGCCGATGCCGCCCAACAAGTAAAATCCCAAAGGAATGGTCGCCTGGATACTGATGAATTCTTGCGTAGTGTGGATGACGAGCGCATCTATGTGGCGGGTGATAACCTATTCTTTGTGCCCAAGGGAGAGGAACGGCCTGTGCCGCAGATGGTCGAAAACTGCGAGCAGTCCGCTGATGTAATAGCTCATAATATCCATGCAGATATTACAAAGCATGGTACGATGGTCGCTTATAAGCCGCAGTTTCACGGGGTAATGGTCAGTGTAGGTGGACGTTATGCGACGGCGCATGTCGGATTGCCTGGGAAATTCTTCGGCTTACCGTCATTTCTAGCGATGTTTGCGAAGCATTTTATCAATATTATCTATTTCCTTCAGGTGTTGGGTTGGAATAAGGTCTTTTCATATCTGAAGCATGAGATATTCACGATCAGAAACAGGCGCAGCTTCGTGGGTGGTCATTTCTCAAATCGCACGCCAAGCTTCCTAATCGTGCCGTTGCGGCTTTGGTTAGGTGCGGTATGGTTGTTTGAGGGTATAAAAAAGATCGTCGAGGGTTGGCTCGTCGAACCCAAGCTCACAGGCTTCTTTGGCGGTGCAAACGCTTGGTATAACAGCATACTTTCACAATACTACAGCAAGGCTTCGATGTTTATAACCGCGTCTGCGGATGCCACATCGGCAGCGACAGCGGCTACAGATGCCACATCTGCTGCGACCGGTGAGGCCGCAGCCTCCGTAGGTGAGATGATTTTAAACTTTAACGTCTTTGGGCTTGTGAATGTGTTGTTCGTTTCGGGCAAGGAGGTCGCAAAAGCGACTATAGAAGATTTTGCATTTCGCTTAGATATTCCCGTTATGAACTGGTTTATAAACACTTTCGTACTGCCTAATGACACGATGCAGAGGTTTATGCAGGGCTTCATCGTTATCTCGGAGATCGTGATCGGGCTTGCGCTGATTGGCGGGTTGTTTACTTTCCTTGCGGCGGCGTTCTCACTTGTGTTGCAGTTTATGTTTGTATCGACAACAGGGCTTTATCTGAGTACATTCTGGATGGTCTTTGGTGCTGTGGTCGTATTGATCGGCGGCGGGCATATCTTCGGGCTGGATTGTTACGTGATCCCTTGGCTAAAAGCAAAATGGAAAAACACCAAATTCGCACGAAAGACATACATCTACAATGACTGACATAATGAATGAATTAGACATCAAGACGGACATCGTGAAGGAACGTGTGAACAAGACCCTGCGTAGGGCACCTGCAGTAGTAAGGGAATATATGCAGCATCTGTCGGCAGCCTCGGGTAAATACGTGCGCGCGCGCGCGCTTCTAATGTGCGCGCTCGACATGAATAATGAGATCTCGGACGATGCGCTGACCTTTGCTACGGCGGTGGAGATCTTACATCTTGCGACACTCGTGCATGACGACGTGATGGACGACGCGGATACACGCAGGGGCATACCAACACTGAACTCAAAATATGGCAAACGCACAGCCGTCATTTGCGGAGATTATCTATTCAGTTTGTGCTTACAGGTCTTAAGTGTGTTCAGAGAAAAGGAAAAAGACGAGGCGTATCGTAGCATCGACATAGATGTGGCCAGAACCATCCGGCGCATATGCCTCGGTGAGTTGCTCCAGCATATCAAAAACGGGGACATTAGCATCACTGGTTTTGAATATCTACGGATAATATCCGGAAAAACAGCCGCGTTGTTTGCGGGTTCGTTTTATGCGGGTGCGTTTTTCGCGGGGGAGCCGGAGCCTGTGCGCAAGAAATACCGCAAGCTCGGGGAGTACTTGGGTATGATCTTCCAGATAACTGATGACTGTATCGATTATTCGGCGGAACGTGATATAGCAAAAAAACCCGTCCGCTCCGATTATGACCAGGGTGTGATTACACTACCTCTGATCTTTGCACTCGGGAAAAAGACGCAGGGCTCAGAGCGGATAGATATTTCAACCGACAATGTATCAGAGATCGTAAGGCGCTCGGGTGGGGTCGAATACGCGTACGACGTTGCAAAACGTTACGCGGACAAAGCGAAGAAACTGCTTGTTTCGCCTGAGATGACACGAATGACAGATCAGAAAAGGGCGATGATTACGGAGCTGTTTGACACCGTAATAAATCGCAGGGGTTAAGCTGATGAGGTTGCTAAAATATGTAGAGAT
>CAZUNC010000009.1:0-28311 GCA_964621475.1 uncultured Defluviitaleaceae bacterium
AATTATACTCGGATGTATATGCTTGATCGTGGTCCCCGCCGGGATATACCTCGGCGGCAAGATCTATAAATACGCGATAAACGAAACGAATAAGCGTATAAATGATATAAGAGAAACCACGCAAACCGTCGAGACCTCGGGTCTCATGGAAACAGAGAGCGACCCTGTAGACGGTGAAACCTCAACCATCGAGACCGCGTTATTTGAGACCGCTCCCGTTTATATGAGCGACACATCACCCCGTGTGACTGCGGAAACCTCCGTGGTGTTCGAGCATGTCGACAAACAGGGTGAGGTCGTCGCACGCAACCAAGAAACCGTACCATATTTCCTTATAGGCTCGGACCTTGAGTCGGTAAAGAAGACCTACGCAGGTTGGGAGACCGTTTCATTCTCCGCAGATGAGCTTATACTGCGCAAGCCCGCTCCGGCACTGGAGCCTGCACGATATATCCTGGGCCTGCAGGACGGCTATGTGACGGTGTTTTATAAAGACCCCATCACCGACGAGGCCGGTAACTACATCAGCAATATCAAAGAGATAACAAAAACTCCCGCTACCTCTTTGAGCAGAGATGAGCAGGAGCGTCTAACGATCGGTGTAGAAATCGCAAGCGATGATGAGTTGTATAGGGCTTTGCAGGATTACGGGAGCTGAGGGACTATTTAATCCATTCAACATAGGCTTCAACGAGTTCCGGCTGTATAGGGATATCGGCGGATCGATCTACCTTACCGCTGATAGCAATGCGCCGTATGTGTTTAAGCTTTACAAGCGCGCCTATACGGCCAAGGCGTTAAAAGCCGTAAAGGTCTGCGCGTTCCTGAAGGAAAACGGCTTTCCTATCGTAAACATCATCCCAACGCCGGGCGGAGATAATTTTATTGAGGTCGATATGCCCGAGGGTAACAGGATCGGCGTGCTCTACGAGCATCTCGAGGGTCATACCGCTACTGCCGACGACATTACGACACTTGGCACCACGGCATCACAGCTGCATCATCTGCTATCAAAGTACCCCGAACCGCTGCCCGTGATCGGCAAAGAATACTTTATTGACTGTCTGATCGAGGAACTCAGCGCCTTCGGTTACGACCCGACAAAGATCGCAGAGCTCGAGCCCCTTGGCAACGAGCTCTGGGAAGATGTTAAGGACTTGCCGGTCGGTGCCCTTCATGGCCTCGCTCATGTTATTGATGATGTTCTCACAGAATGCAAAGTTTACGCCCACGTTCCTTTCCACACAAAGGCCGTGGGCTTTTGCTTGCGCAGACATCTGCTTAGGTGTGCTGAAAAAGAATAAGCCCGGTTTTAAATCATCCGTACCCTGATGCAATAAAAAATCGTTTGCTACCTCGTTCGGATGCTTATCAGGCCACAATATCGAGCCGAATACATAAACGCCGAGTGTTGATATAAACGCGAACACCATGGTCCCACCCTTTTTACAAACACGCGCGCACTCGTCAAAGACCTTGCCGCGTTCCTCATACGGTAGGTGCTACATCGGTCCAAGCGCAGGCACAACATCATACGCCCCGCTCGGTACCTCCTTTAGATCCGTCGCATCCCCTACCCTCGCCGACACATTTGTAATGCCCCTTGTCGTTATCTTTTCATTGAGCATGTCGATATTCTCGGGTGTGATATCTATACCGGTGTAGCCGTGTATAAGCGCCTGATTGGACGACATATTTATCCACCTACTTTTTTATATTCGTGATGCTCTATAACCTTCTTATATCCTATCTTCTGATACACCTTGTTTGAATACGGGTTCGCGTTATCCGCATAGAGTGCTGCGTACTCGTAACCGTCCGCAAACAGTCTCTGTGTCAGATGCCATACACATGCGTAGCTGTATCCCTTTCCGCGCAGATGCGGTGGCGTATATACCTCACCAATAAAACGGCATGAACCGGTCTCGCGTACCTTTGCGGCCATGGACACCGGTCCGCCGTCATCCCATATAAACATATCGCCGCGCTCTATAATGATCTGGGTCTTTCCAACAGACGGCTCGAGCGCATACGGCCCCAACCCACATGCAGGTTGAAAGTCCGCGACCCAATAAGGCAGGAAGAACATATCGCGCTCATCGGCTCTGCGCAATGTGCCGGGTATGTCCTTTACAAACGGGTCTGCACGGTCCGTCTTGTAGAGTGTAAGGTTCTTTTGATTTTCGAATTTAAAGCCTGTTGCCGCCGAGTATGCGTCGCGAAAACGCTCCGCAAGACCGGGCACCGTCGCAAAAAAGTCTATCTCAATGCCGTTTTGTGCAAAGCCCTGCGCGAGTACCTCTACGGCCTTGTCGTTTGGCACATTGTCCTTCTCGTACATCACAAGCGGGAATGGTTCCGTTCGTATAGCCGCAACCAATATGCCCCCGTTAGCATCTTTTACGCTTGCCATCACCTTGTTTGGGCCGTCCTTTGCGTTGTGAAACAGCAGATTGTTTTGGATGTGATGCCTACGCAGTGTATCGGCCACATCCGCTAAAAAAGCCTGCACGTTGTCATACAATGTAAATGTCATTGAAATTCCCTCCCGATTGAAGTTATAAGGTTGAAGTTACAAGATAAACTTACGAAAATAAAAAGCGGTCAAGGTCTGTTGGCTTTTGCCTTCGGACCTTGACCGCTGTTTTCGTTATAGGTATTAAACGCCGCACCTATTTTTGAATACAACAGCAAAAGCCCGTGAAATTAATTTCCACGAGACACATGTACTGTTCAATATTCGATAGTTTAGTGCTTGCAATACTAAGGCTACGGCGGTTTTGCATATGAAGTATCCTCTCTTGAAAAAACATTTTGAATGTTTCGCAGATTATGCCACAGCGATTAAAGCGTTGTCAAGCGATTTATTGACAAAGGTTCACATGTTCATTACAATGGGAATCGATCATAATATTTTTCAATGAAGGCGGGCTGTGATTATGCGAATGTGCGTTCACAAATATGCGATGGCTATGCTTGTAGTTATGGCTATGACGCTGTCACATGCGCCTGTTAGCATAAATGCGGCCACCATAAGCAACACGGCCACCTCGTCCCCGTCCCCCTCAACACCATCCTATCGTATGATTCAGAATCTTACTCGACTGACCCAGAAGCAACGCACAAGCACAACCGCATGGAGGGACGAGATTATCTCGCTGGCCGAACGATATCCGGACACGATTATATTAAACGGCGCGACCGACAAAAAGCGAGTGGCACTGACCTTTGACGACGGTCCGGATACAAAGATCACACCGCAGGTCATGGATGTGCTCAGTGACAACGATGTTACAGCCACATTCTTCTTTCAAGGCGTAAATATGAAGAACAACATAGATATCGTGAAAAAGGCATACAAAAACGGGTATCAGGTAGCCGGGCATTCCTATTCGCATCCGCATTTTACGAAGTTAAAAGACAACGAAGCAGAGGACGAGATCTCAAAGACGAACGAGCTCTTCAAGAAGGCTATAGATGTAACCCCAGCTTATTTTCGTCCGCCGTACGGCGACCTCGACGCACACACTACAGAGCTCTTAGCTGATCAAAAGATCATCATGTGGTCGATGGATACGATGGACTGGGCAGGCAGCAAGGCTTCCGAGATAGCAGATTATGTAATAGACAACATACAGCCCGGTGACATCGTGCTGATGCACAGCGCACCCGGGCGGCAGGAGACACTGAAGGCCGTCCCACTGATCATCAAGGGACTGAAGGAACAGGGCTATAGCTTTTGTACGGTCAGCGACCTGGTCGGGACCGATCCATATAACTAAGGAGGATTTTCCATGAAGTACTTTTTGGACAGTGCAAAACCCGATGAGATCGAATACGCTTACGAATACTTGGGTATAGACGGTGTCACGACAAACCCGAAACACATCATGAACAGCGGAAACAGCTTCTTAAAGACCGTTGAATACTTGGCAGAGTGGGTGCAGAAGAAGGGTATCGAGGGCTACGAGAATTTTCCGATATCAATCGAGATCAACCCGCACCTGACCGAGTGGAAGGATATCTACGAAAACGCCAAGCGTGTAGCCGCATATTCAACAAACTTCGTCATAAAAATCCCCTGCACGGTCGAGGGTATCATAGCTGCTCGCAAGCTTGAGGCCGAAGGTATCCGCACAAACATCACGCTCGTGTTCTCACCGTCACAGGCGATACCGGCCGGTCAGCTCGGTGCAAAGTTCGTTTCGCCATTTGTAGGTTGGAAGGAAACGAGCGGCGAGGACTGCACCTACATAAAGGACATCGTCGAGATCTATTACAACTATGGCTTCGAGACAGAGATCATCGTTGCGGCATTGCGTAACGGCAAGCAGATCGCTGACGCAGCAAAGGCCGGTGCCGACATCGTTACCTGTGGCCTCGATGTGTATAAGACTGCTCTATATCATCCGTTTACGGATTACGGTTTAGGGGTATTCAGAGATGCATGGGACAAAACCAAGGCTGACTAATAAAATCCTCCCGCTCGTATTTGGTCTTGCGGTGCTTATATACGCTATTACGTTGATGTTTGTGACGAGCATCGATACAGGGGTCTGGATATGCTCTGGCTCGGGTCTGATGCTAATCCTATATGCCATATTCGCGGACCGCCCATTAATGTTGCGTTTAAAGCCCGTATTAAAGATCCTGTTTCGTGTGGGCGCGATCTTAATCATCGTCGTGGGCATGTTTGTCCTCTATATGTTCTTTTCCGGGCAAAACGATACCGTGACATACGATGAGGATGTCCTGATAGTATTGGGTGCGGGCATCAGAGGCGAACACGTCACCACCGTGCTCGCAGACCGTCTAAAGGTCGCGATCGACTACCACGAGCGTAACCCCGATGCATTGATCATCGTATCAGGCAGCCAAGGCCCGCAGGAGAGCATCACCGAGGCCCTCGCAATGGAACGCTACCTGCTTAGAGCCGGTATCCCGCAGGATAGGATCATCAAGGAAGAGGATTCGCATTCGACATATGATAATTTCACATTTTCCAAGCGAATAATAGACAGGCTTGTATCCGAAAAGACCCTGCCGCAGGATTATAAGGCCTGCTTCATCACAAACGATTTTCATATACTACGTGCGGATATATATGCCGCGAACCTCGGCCTTATTACAACGCATCTGCACGCGCGTACAAGGCTTTATTTGGTGCCCGTAGCCTATATCCGTGAGTGCCTGGCTATGGTAAAGATGGTACTCGTATTGATGTGAACGCTTCATGTTAATGTGATTGACAAGCTCCCTCTCATGTGTTAGTGTTGGGACAACTTAATATTAATCGCAATCGGTGCGCATGGGGATATGTCCCCGTGCGATAATAGGGAATTGGGTGAAAATCCCAAACAGTCCTGCTGCCGTGATGACTGCATCCCCCAACATGGGATGTTGTGTACTTGTAATGCGCAAAAAGCAACGCATGCCACTGGGTGAACCCGGGAAGGTCAGGTATACAGACATGTGTCAGTCAGAGTCGGAAGACCTGCCATTGTGTATAGCCATGAACTTCACAGGATATGGGGTTGGGCCGATCATAACTGCTGCTACATACTTTATCGTTGCGTCTGGCGCTGTGCTGTTATCGTTATTAACCCCGATCCTTTGGATCGGGGTTTTATATTATGTTTAATATATTAATAAATATTCTTCTGGAGGTATTATGCGACAGTTTGATCTACAGGAAACAATATGCGGCATCGAACCCGCCGACAAAAATATCATGCAACAGGCCAACGCACGGTTGAATGCGCTTGCAAAACCACCCGGCAGCCTCGGGCAACTCGAGGAGCTTGCGGCGCGATTATGTGGTGTAAGCCGTAGCCTTTCACCCGACATTACAAAGCGTTGCGTGATCGTCTGCGCGGCCGACAACGGTGTCGTAGCAGAAGGGGTTTCATCCGCTCCGCAGTCCGTTACCGCCGCGCACACCATAAACATCCTGAACGGATCAACCGGGGTCGGCGTACTCGCAAAGCGTTTCGGAGCGGAACTGATGGTCGCAGACATCGGTGTGAACGCAGAGCTCAAACACCCCGGGCTTATAGACCGCAAGCTGCGGCTCTCGACCGGCAATATAACAAAGGAACCCGCAATGACACAAGCCGAGGCGCAACGAGCCGTCGAGGTCGGCATCGAGCTCGCGCATATCGCGCACGAGCGCGGATACAACTTGATCGGGGTCGGCGAAATGGGTATCGGCAATACGACGACCTCGAGCGCGGTGTTGTCTGTGCTTTTGGGCCTTGGTGATAATGAAATCGCAAGCGTGGTTGGGCGCGGCGCCGGGCTCGACGATAAAGCATATGAAAACAAACTGCGTGTGATCAAAGACGCGCTCGCGTTGCATCACCCCGACAAGGACAACGTGCTCGGCGTATTGGCAGCGGTCGGCGGGCTTGATATCGCCGCAATGACCGGGGTATTTATTGGTGCCGCTCATTTGCGCATGCCCGTGGTCATCGACGGGTTTATCTCTATCGTTGCCGCGCTCTGCGCGTTTCGCCTCAGTCCCGTGTCGAGGGATTACATGTTCGCATCACACATTTCATATGAACGCGGCTTTAGGCTCGCAGCCGATATGCTCGGTCTCAAGCCCGTGTTGGATCTGGACATGCGCCTCGGCGAGGGCAGCGGCTGCCCGATACTATTTGGGTTGATGGATGCATCGCTGGACATACTGTTACATATGGCTACCTTTGAGGAGGCGCGTATCGATGAAGAATATATCGAGAAAATCGATGGGGTGAGATTTTGAAGGTATTCGTTTCCGGCGGCTGTAAAAACGGCAAATCGACATATGCAGAGCAGATCGCATGTGCATTACATGCCGTTGATGCGTCGGATAAGCCGCCTTTGTACTATATCGCTACAATGAACCCAACCGATGATGAGGATCGTGCACGGATAGATCGGCATCGGACAAGCCGCGCGGGCCTCGGTTTTGAAACGATCGAGATAAGCAGAGATATTGCAAAGCTGCCTGAGCTGTGCGACACACGTGGTACGTTTTTGTTGGACAGCACGACCGCATTGCTCGCTAACGAGATGTTTAGAACCGATACAGTAAACATGGAAGCCCATATAAAGATATCCGCCGAGCTGAACACATTATTTGACACGCTCGAAAACATCGTGATCGTCTCGGATTACATCTACTCGGATGCCGCCTTATACGATAGTCTGACCGAGCAATACAGGCTCGCGCTCGCGTTTATAGACAGGGTCTGCGCTGCGGCAGCCGATACGGTGCTCGAGGTATGTTATGGGCAAGTCATCACATACAAGAATAAGCTGGGCTTCAACTACGGAGAGCTTTGTTTATGAAGCGACTCATAAAGGGCTTCGTGATGTCAGCGTCGATGTTTTCAGCTATACCCGTGCCGCAGATATGGGATGATGATGCGTTTCCGTTAGTAGTGCCATTTTTGCCCGTCGTGGGGCTTTGTATTGGTGTCATATGGTTTGGGCTCGGTTTTCTGCTGTCCGCGTTTAATGTCCACATCATACTACGTGCTATATTACTCACATTCTGCCCGTTGTTTCTGTGTGGATTTATACATATAGACGGTTATATGGATACCTCAGACGCAATATTTTCCCGTGCCAACCTCGAAAAGAAACGCGCGATATTGAAGGATTCGCATGTCGGCGCGTTTGCGGTTATTGCGTTACTCGTGTACATCCTGATCGTGTTCGCGTCTATATATGCGGTTATAGATCGTTTAAACACATTTAATCCGCGGCGGTATATTGCGTTTATATTGCTGCCCGTACTATCGAGATCAATATCGGGGTTTGCATTATTGACCAACGATCCCATCTCCGAAACGGGCTTCGGTGCGATGTTTAGCAAGAACACCAAGACTGAACATAAAATCGCGTTGATAGTATGTGCTTGCATATGCAGTGTCGCAGGTCTTGCCATTGCCGCGCTCACGGGAGAGATAAAAACAGCCTTGGCGATCTGCGCGGTATGTTTGGGCGGATTATTTGCAACATCATATGTGACTAAGCAGCTAAACGGGATATCAGGGGATCTCTGCGGGTTTATCATCACGGTCTCGGAACTTTGCGGACTTATATTATTGGGATTGTAAGAAGGAGGACTGTAATGACGATCATCATAGGCGGTGCGTATCAGGGCAAAACAGCATATGCGACCGAACAATATGGATTAAGCGCGGACGATATCTTTCCCTGCGAAAATGAAACACATATCGACTTTTCAAAACGCTGTATAAACGGTTTTCACCTACTCGTGCTCGCACAGCTGCAGGCTGGGATCGATCCGGTCGGCTACATCAGGGATCAATTGAACACGCTCAACACCGAGGATCGGATCATCATCATCGACGACATCTCATGCGGTGTCGTGCCGATGGATCCGCTGATGCGACTGTGGCGAGAGGCACTCGGATACACGCTCGCTGTGCTTACGCGTGACGCGAGTCGTGTCCAACGTATCTTCTGCGGGCTCGCGAACGAATTGAAATGAGCAATCTGATTATTCATCTGCTGCGCCACGGAAAGACCGAGGCAAACGAACGCCATCAATACTGCGGCTCAACAAATATGGGATTATCGGTAGCGGGCGTAGAAGAGCTGACCCGTTTAAAGCGGCGCATTCACTATCCCGAAGCGGATATATTTTTCACAAGCGGCCTGCTGCGAACCGTCCAGACCCTGAATATCCTCTATGACAACATGCCATATACCCCCGTGCCGTCACTACGTGAGATGGACTTCGGCGCGTTCGAGTTGCATTCATATGAGGAGCTTCGGCATGATCCGGATTATCTCGCATGGATATCCGACATAGAAAACGTCCGCCCTCCCCACGGCGAAAGCAAGAAAGAATTTACCCATCGAGTGTTTACGGGCTTTGACGGGATAATCAATCATTGCTTAAATAATGAACAGTTACAGCGCTGTTGTTTGGTTATACACGGAGGGGTTATCGCAGCGTTGATGTACCGTTTTTTCTCCGATCATGGGGGTTTCTTCGATTTTCGGCCCGAATGCGGGCTCGGTTACAGCATTGACATAATACAAGATACCGACGGATACAAAGCTACCGGGTATCAAAGCATAGGAGAGATATAAATCATGAGCAATATTAAACGTTTTATGAGTGGCATTATCTGCATGGCATTATTGATAGTGAGTCTAACGGCATGCGGCTCGACCCCGAGCGCAGCAACGAATACTGAACAGAATCCCTCTACACAGACCGATGCCGCACAGACCGAAGAACCACAGCGAATCATTTCGCAGCGAATTATATCGCTTGCTCCGGCTACCACAGAGATCTTGGTGGCTTTGGGCTTGACTGAAAGCATTATAGCGGTGGATGCATATGCAACAAACATCAAGGGTATGTCACCGGAATTGAAGCTGCCCGAGTTTGATGCGATGAACCCTGACAACGAGCGCATATTAGCCATGAAGCCCGATATCGTGTTTGTGACGGAAATGAGCTTCGGAGGTGGTGACGACCCATTTAAGCCGCTGACTGAGCTCGGGGTAAACGTCGTATACATACCGAACTCCACGAGCATCGACAGCATCAAAAACGATATCCGCACAGTCGGCCAGGCCACCGGCACAACCAATAAGGCCGAGCAAGTCGTCAAGCAGCTTGAGGACGAGATCACATTGATACAGTCTGCGATCAAATCCTCCGGCGTACAAGGACCTACCGTATACTTCGAGATAGCCGCGGCACCCGATATATACAGCTTTGGACGTGGGACATTCCTGAATGAGATGCTGGAGCTATTGGGAGCGCAGAATATCCTCTCTGACATGGACAACTGGGTCAATATCTCAGAGGAGATCGTGATCAAGCGCAATCCGGATGTAATTCTTACAAATATCGGATATCTTGAGGATCCTGTTTTCGAGATCATGCGCCGGAGTGGCTGGGGTGTTATCTCGGCCATCAAGAATCATCGTGTGTATAATATTGAAAACGACGCAAGCTCACGCCCGAACATGAACATCATCGTTGCGTTCAGGCAAATGGCGCGCGCCCTATACCCAGAAGTGGACCTCCCATGAGCAAATCCCTAAAGCTGTTGCTGATCATAGCGTTATGTGTTGTAGCCATACCGATATCGATCGGTATAGGCAGCGTTCAGATCCCGCTATCCGATACGCTCGGGATCCTCACCGGCAATATCGCCGACGAGGTATCCGCCGCGATCCTATTAAAAATCCGTATACCGCGTAGTGTCCTTGCATTTGCGGCGGGCAGCGCGTTGGCCGTGAGTGGCGTTATCATGCAGTCCCTGCTCCGAAACCCACTCGCGTCCTCGCTGACCCTCGGCGTGTCCTCGGGTGCCGCACTCGGTGCGAGTCTCGCTATCATTCTCGGCATACATGTATTCGGCTTCCTGACTTTGCCCATATTTGGGCTCTCTGCGGGACTGTTTACAGTGTTTCTGTCTATTACACTGGCCTCACGCATCGATCGTATGATGCAAAGCAATACGATTATATTAATGGGTATGGCCTTTTCGTTGTTTGCAAATGCCATGATTACAATCATCATGTCCACCTCGGCCGATCAACTGCAACGGCTCGTATTCTGGCAGATGGGCAGTTTTGCAATGAAAACCCCCACTGATGCTACATTACTCGTGCCCGTAGCGGTCGTGGGCTGTATCGTGGCGATGTGTTTTTCGCGAGAGATGGACATCATGACGCTCGGCGACGAGCAGGCGCAGACCTCGGGTGTCGCGGTCAAGCAAATGAAGTGGCTGTTGCTGGGTCTGAGCGCAATCATCACGGGTGCTACGGTCTCACTCGTGGGTATCATAGGCTTTGTCGATCTGTTTACGCCACACGCGGCTCGTAAGCTGTTTGGCGCGTCTCACAAATACGTACTACCGGCCTCGGCGCTGTTAGGCGGATTGTTTATGCTACTCTGCGACTTAGCTGCGCGTACGCTTGCCTCCCCCCTCGAGCTACCCGTCGGTGCTATTACCTCAGTGATCGGCGCACCGTTCTTTATCTATCTGTATTTCAACGGACGTAGGAGGAAACCTTAATGATCGAAATAAGAAACCTCCGAGCCGGATATGACGGCAATGATGTGATCAAAGACCTCAATTTAAAGATCGACTCCGGTGAAAACCTCTGTATCCTAGGGCCCAACGGCTGCGGCAAGACTACTCTGCTGCGTATTATAGCCGGTGTGCTGGGTTTTCGCGGTGAGGTGCTTCTGGATGGTGTCGATATACGACGTATAAAACGCAAGGTATTGTCGCAGAGGGTTGGTCTGTTGAGTCAGAACACGTCTGTATACTTCAACTATTCGGTGCTCGAAACGGTCATGATGGGGCGTTATGCACATAGTGGCGGTGAAGCCTCCGCGCGCGACGCATCCGTCTCTGCTATAGAGCGCGTCGGTCTGACCGCACAGATGCACAAGGATATCGATACACTATCGGGCGGGCAGTTGCAGCGTGTGTTTTTAGCGAAGCTCATCGCACAAGACCCCGAGGTGATCCTGTTGGACGAGCCTACAAATCATTTGGACCTCGGTTATCAGGTGGAACTGATTAGGTTTTTGCATGAGTGGTCCGCGTGCGAGAATAAGACTATCATCGGTGTATTGCATGACATCAACCATGCCGTTCGTTTGGCTGATCGTATCGTGTTGATGTCCGGCGGCGAAATAAAAGCCGCCGGAGACACGAAAGAGATCGTGGCTTCGGCGGTCTTGTCTGAGGTGTTTGGGATGGATATAAACGGATATATGAAGGAGAGCTTATCGCTGTGGATATAAGGCTTAGCTAATGGCCTCCCATAACGCTCGCCCGTCAACTGATATTTTCTCGACGGGTATTTTTATTGCGTCCTGTATGTCTTTGATACTGATGTCATCCAGCATAATATCTTCATCGGCCTTAAACGCGTTTGCAGGAATCAAGACCTTGGCATATTCGACCGTCGGATTGTTTTCGAGCTGCTCGCGAACCTGCGTTATGATGTCTCTACCCGTAAGCAAACCCGAGACCGTTATGCTACTACCCAAAAAGCGGTTCTCTATCGGAAGCACATCCACATGCTCATATGAGTGTAACAAATCCCGCAGAAAGGCATAGGCGGCATATCCGGTCACTATCGCAAACCGGCCAGTGTTACGAGTGGCGTTTTGGATATCATGTCCAGCCATATGCTCAGCTTGCTTGAATTCATCACGAAACGACGCGAGCATACCGACACCATTTTCTATCTGAGGGAAGTCGTCGTAGTATTCGATATCGGGTATTTCCTGCCCCGCAAGCAAATAGAATTCATCTGCCGCATACACAAAGCCCGGACATTCGGATCGGTGTTTGTCGATCATGGATATTACATCTATCGCATCCTGCTTTGTAAACGGCTGAAGGCACGTCAAATGATCACGAAACGCGCTGAGCCCAACCGGCACAACTGATAGGCTGTTCGCATACGGCATGAATCTACGCAGATCGGATATGCTGCGTTCGAGGTTGTCTCCGTCATTTACCCCTTTTACCAGAACGATCTGAAGATTCATCATGATGCCCGCCTCGGCGAGCCTTGCTATGATATCCATTATGTTTGAGGCCCTTTTGTTTCCAAGCATTTGCACACGCAAATCCATATCGGTCGTGTGCAGCGATATATTAATGGGCGAAAAACGGTAATATATGATCCTATCGATGTCGGCCTTTGAGGCATTAGTGAGCGTCACATAGTTGCCGGTCAAAAACGACAGCCGCGCATCATCATCCTTAAAATACAGGCTCTCGCGCATGCCAGCAGGCAACTGATCTATAAAACAGAAGATGCATTTATTCGCGCATGCCCGCGGCTTGTCCATTAGCCCGGTCTCAAACACGAGGCCCAAGTCTTCATCCTCGTCCTTTTCGATTTCAAGCTCCCATTCCTCGCCGTCAGGCTTTTTGATCACGACGGTCATTTCATCGCTCACCGAAAGGAAACGGTAATCGAAGACATCCTTGATTTTTTTGTCGTTTATTGAGACCAATATATCCCCGGCCTCGATGCCCATTTCCTCGGCTATGCTATTTGGTATTACAGATACTATGTTATTCATACTTTACTCCACCCCGAACGCATCCACTATATGCGTGATCTCAGGTTCCTTTCCGGCTCTTGCCAATATCCCCACCACATCAAAGCGCATATTAGCGTTATGCAGTCTGTTCTTGTAGATATACTCATTCGCAGCCGAGATCATGCGCTTGCGTTTGCGATAGTCCACAGCCTCTGACGGATACCCATACGACAACGCTTTACGCAGCTTGACCTCTACGAAGACAGTGTAAGCACCGTCCTTTGCGATGATATCGATCTCGCCATGTCTTGCGTAAACGTTAGTCGCGACTATCTCAATGCCCTTCTCACGTAGATATTGTTCCGCGATACGCTGACCCTCTTTACCTATCTCGACATTACTCTGCGTGGCCTTCATCATTTTCTCCACTTCTCTATCTTATCGAGATCCGATATAAACAGTAGAATCTGCGCTACCACCTCATAGAGCTCCGGAGGGATGCTCTCGCCGAGGTCTAAACGTGTGAGCTCGTTTACGAGCGCGGGGTCCTTGTGTATAGGGACATCTGCGGCCTTGGCCTTTTCCGCGATGCGATCCGCGACATAACCCGATCCCTTTGCGGTGACCCTCGGTGCTATGTCGGTCTTTGTATATTTTATTGCCACGGCGCGCCGCTTTGGCTGCCTACCATCTTGATTCATATCCGTGGTCATGTCTTTATCCCCTTCAAAAACGATCGCCTATGTATCGGGCAAATCCCATATCGCTCGATCGCCTCGTAATGCTGCTTGGTACCATAACCCTTGTGCCTGTCAAATCCGTATTGCGGATACATTTCATGGTATCGCTGCATTTGCCGATCCCTCAGCACCTTTGCCGCGATGCTTGCGCCGCCGATAACGGGTACAATCGCGTCACCGCCCTTTATGGCCTCGCACGGGAAATCTGTATGCGGTATATAGATACCGTCCACGAACGCGAAATCCGCATGCTCACGTATTATCCCTATAGCCAAGGCCATAGCCTTTAACGACGCCTGCAAGATATTGATGCGGTCGATCTCATCCGGCTCCACTATGCCGATGCCAATCTTTAGTCCCGCATCCAGCATCCGAGCATAGAACCGTTCCCTCTTTTTTGGTGATAGCTTTTTGGAATCATTAACGCCCGTGTAGTCAAATTCCTCGGGAAATATGACCGCACAGGCGTAAACGGGCCCCGCAAGGGGCCCGCGTCCCGCTTCATCCACGCCGATCAACCTCGCTGCCTGGATGTCGGCGGTGTTAATATGCATTTGCTACACACCATTCCTTGCGTAGTGTATCCATCTGGGCCATGATCCGTAGTGTATCCGTAGGCTTGAGTTCATCCGGTGCCACACGTGTCTCTATGAGCTTTGCGAACGCGCGATACTGATATTCGTACCCGTTTAACTCAAACGGGCAGTCGAAACGCTCTACCTCATTGCACGATGCTCCGCTACGTGTGACCGTATAGTAGGTCGGTGCGAAGCACGGTTCAAACTCGATGCGCCCGTTCGTGCCATATATGATGTTATTGTTTATACCTGTCACATCGATAGCCGTATGAACATGTGCTATACAGCCATTTTCGTATTGCAGTAACACACTACTGCGTAGGTCCACATTAGTTTCACCCTTATGCACCGCAGATACGATCTTCACAGGTTCCGAGCGCATCACCACATCGGCCATTGTCAGGCAATATACCCCGATGTCCAATAACGCGCCGCCGCCCAATCCGGGATCCAACAGTCTCGATGTAATATTGCTCAGATCGGATGCGAACGATAACTGGAAGTCCATCTGTCTGACCTCGCCGATGATGCCGTTGTCGATCGCGCTTTGCATTTGCTTCACAGCAGGCAGAAACCGCGTCCACATAGCCTCCATCACGCACAGGCCCCGCTCGTCCGCGAGTTTAAACAAGATCTCTGCCTCTCGAGCGTTCATCACAAACGGCTTCTCGCAGACCACATGCTTGCCGCTTTTAAGAAACAGCTCGACGTGCTCGAAATGCAGACCATGCGGTGATGATACATATATACAGTCGAGCTCGCTATCCGCCGCCATGTCCTGTGCCGTATAGTATCGCTTAGCTATGCCCATCTTATCCGCGAATGCGTCTACCTTTTCTTTGGTGCGTGCACAAACCGCGTCCACGCTCATACTGTCCTGCGCCTGTATAGCCTTTGCATTACGCTCCGCTATCCAGTTAGTGCCGAGCACTCCATATCTTAACACCTTATCACCTCACGCTGATTTCCCTGAGCCATTGCTGCGGAACCCAGAGCTTTAGGTCATAACCGTTCACCGCGCGTATCGTTATGCTCGAGTGCGGCGGCACGGCAACCGGACCCGAAATAGCAACGGGATTCTCATATGTTGTTGTTGTCGTATTGTTGCGATATTCATATTTAGGCATATGCAGTCCGTCCCCGCTGTTGTTACGGATCTGATATGCGGTTTCCGAGTTGTTGTAAATCGTGAGTGTCGCACCCGGGCTGACCGTATAGTGCATAAGCGCGGTCTGTGCAGACGGCTTTATGCTCAGCTTCTTCGCGTTCTCAGCCGGATACCAGAGCTTAAGCTCCGAACCCTCATTTACAGTTAAAAGCGTGCGTCCGGCGTTTAATACCGAGAATACATCGGCCTTGTTTTCTGACGAGAAATCCTGCGCCTTGTCACCCTTCATGAATACGAGGTCGTATACAGGGCTCAGCATTCCGTTATTCGGATTCGCATTTGTGTACACGGCATAACCGTAGTTCAGATCAGTGTTTTCTATTTCTATGCTGTCACCGGGTTTAACTGTGAATTGGGTCAGCACCGTACCCGTATTCTCGATTTGGATACTGTCCTTCCATTCATACGGCAGCAGCATCTTTACGCTCGAACCGTTGCGTGCACTGATGCTCGATGTGCCACCCGTCTCCAGATACAGGCTATGCGCTGTATCATCGGTCACGCACTGCCTGACCGTGCCATCACTTGTCAAGATAAGCTTGTCATAACTGATACCGTCATTTATATCATAGACGGGTATGTTAAAGGACATATCAGTCCTCAGGTTTGTAAGCTTTAATCCGCCTCCGGCCGGTATCGTGGCATAGTATACAGCAGGGCTGTCCGACTCCGTGAACGATATGCCGCTGTTCTCGCCTATCCAGTCGGTCGGCACAAAGATCTTTAAGCCCGAACCCACCGCCGTCACGACCGTTTGCCCACCCGCACTCACGCGGAAGTCCTTCACTAATGTATTACCTGACCAGCTAGATATTGTGCCGTCCTTGTTTTTCGATACACTCTCAAGTCCGATACGCTCCATCTCGCTGTTAGTTATTAGTTTACGTTCCTCGGTTCCGTCGTTCTTTATTATTATCCCCTTGCCGGACGGCAGTGTCATCGTCGTCAGCACCGGACGCTCCAGTGTCTTTACCGTCAGGACATTGTCCTTCTGCTCAGTTGGTATAAACACACGCAAGCGGTTCGTTCTGTATGCCGATATCTGCATTTTCTCACCGCCTGTCAGCATTAAACGCTCTGGCATTGCCGCTTCTGTGTCCGCACAACCGATCATGTCGTCGTTCAGGTATTCGTATATCGGCTTATTGCTCTTTTCGGCGTTTTCCACACCTATATAGAAGCTGTCGTTTTCATTGCCTCCTGCTGCGATCTCAAGCCCATAGTTCGGTGAGACATCGTAATAATGCAAAGCCTTACCGTCTGCGGGTTCTATACTCAGGTTACTCCAGTTAGTCGGGTAATACAGCCTGAGCTTGTAGCCATTGGCAGCCGTGATCATAGTCTGGCCCTCCGGATATACATCCGTGGTCGCATTACTCGTAGTGCCAAAGCTGATGGCTTGGTTGTATTTGTCCTTACAGAGGTATTCGTAATCGGTTATGACTTGACCCATGGTCTTTGCCGAAACGCTGAAGGTCTCGTCGTCGCTGTTCGCAACGTTTACGCTCATACCACCGTCAACGTCATAGGTCATAAGTGCCTTCGCGTCGGTCGCCTCGGTCTTTATCACCGAACCCTTGTATTCACTCGGGTACCATACACGCAGGTTATAGCCGTTTTTTACCGTTATATGGATCGTGTTTCTCGGGTTTAGATCAAAGCCGTCATACAGATCCTCGGTACCGTATGTAAACACATAACCGTTTACATCCGCGATGTTATAGTCAAAACGCGGAGCCGTATCCAAGATGCTGCTGTTCGTTGCGATACGATACATGTTTTCTTCGTCCGCGTTCGTAATCGTGACCGACGAGCCGACCGAAACCGTCTGAACATAAAGCGCGGGCGCAAGCTGTGCAACGAGATTGAGATCCGTGCCCATCAACTGATGTGGGAACCACACGCGCATGCTGTTCGCGGCATTCGCTGTGACCGTTACATTACCGCCAGCCGGAACCTTTATCTCACCGGTATAGGCTTCGCGTGTAAAGTCAATAACCTTGTCATTTATATCCCGTCTTACGATATCGTAAACAGGCATACCGTATCCGCCGTCGTTGCTGACATTAACGGTCTGTTCGCGCTCGGGATCGGCGTTATTGATTTGCAGCGACTGTGAAGACGCGAGGCTGTGTGCATATATCGCAGGGCTGTCGCTCTGCTTTGCGGTCACGGACTTTGCCCACGGCGATGGTATGTCGACCGATATGGCGGTCTTTTTTACAGGCGTTATGATGGCCTTGCCACCCTCGGGAACGTTGATTTCCGAGCTTGTTTCCCCGGCAGCAAAACGCAACACCGTACCGACGGAATTCGTATACACACCGTCATACGAGACAAACCCTGCTCCGTTCAGCTTTATCGCATAGGCGCGGTCAATATCCGCATTTTGCAGCACAAGCGTCTTCCCCTCGGCGATCTCAACGCGCTCGAGTGCGGCTGATTTCACCTCTATGACGGACACGTCATCCTTCGGATATGCGATTTCTATATCCTTGTCCAAGACCGTCACGAGCGTATATCCGGCCCTATCGACCGTGATCTTACCGCCGGCTTGACCGTATGATACGACGCTGCCGTTTCGGTCTACGTTTACATAATCGAACTGCTTGCCAACCAGAGATGTGGTATTTGAGATATCTACATTGTTTGTTTTATTTATAGCGTTAAACCTGTATGACATGCCTGCCTTTAACGTCATGTTCGTATCATTCGACAGAAGAAGCCCGCCCGCCGTAAAGCAAAATACAGCCACGAAGCATGCTACAAACACGATAGTCTTATACACGGTATATCTATCCTTCATGTCTGATACCCCCGTTCTCATGCAGCACACGCTTTAAAAAGTTTTTTGCGCGATCGGTCTTCGGATTGCCAAACAGCTCCTTCGGGGTGTTTTGCTCGACGATCACGCCGTCGTCCATAAACAAAACCCTGCTGCCGACATCCCTCGCGAACGCCATCTCATGTGTGACCAGCACCATCGTCATACCCTCGTCAGCCAACGACTTCATAACATCGAGCACCTCGTCGACCATCTCGGGATCGAGCGCCGAGGTAGGCTCGTCAAACAACATGATCTCAGGCTTTAACGCCAACGCACGCGCTATCGCAACACGCTGCTTCTGCCCGCCCGATATCTGCGACGGGTAGTTCTTGGCCTTGTCCGCCACACCCACGCGCTTTAACAGTTGCATCGAATAGTCCTCGGCCTCGGACTTGCTCATGATCTTGTGATATACAGGCGCGAGCGTGAGGTTTTGCAACACGGTCAGGTGCGCGTATAGGTTGAATTGCTGGAACACCATGCCCATCTTGCGTCTGACTGCGTTGATGTCGCAGGTTAGGGTATTGATCTGCTCACCGTCTATGTATATCTGACCGCTCGTGGGTTCCTCGAGTAGGTTTAGACAGCGTAGAAACGTGCTCTTGCCCGAACCGGACGGCCCTATCACGACGACCTTTTCACCCTGATTTATTTCCTCGTTTATACCTTTTAGTACATGCAAGTGCTTGAAATGCTTATGTAGGTCCTTAATGACTATCACTCTTACGCAACCTCCCCTCGAGCCTGACAAGACCGATCGACAATAGCTTGGTAATCACGAAATATATAATCGCGGTCGTGATTAATGGCGGAAAGGCTTTATAGGTACGGCTGATGATAAAGTCCGCGGCCTTGGTGATATCAACGATTGCTATATAACCGACGATGGCCGTTTCCTTTATCAGCACGATGAACTCGTTGCCAAGTGCGGGCAGGATGTTCTTTACAGCCTGCGGTATGATGATCAGACGCATCGTAGCCCAAAACGACAAGCCGGACGAACGTCCGGCTTCCATTTGACCGCGATCCACGGCTAATATACCTGCTCTGAATATCTCGGATACATACGCCCCGCTGTTGATGCCAAACGCGATAATAGCCACGCCGGTCTTCGGTATGCCTGTATTGACGAGCACGACCATGTAGAGGATCAACAGCTGCACAACCACGGGCGTCCCCCGGATGATATCTATGTACACGTTTGCTATCTTTGTGAGCACGTTAAAGAAAATATCCCTGCGCTTCTTTGAAGCGGGCCGCAGCTTTAAAAGTGCGATGAGCATACCGATCAACGTGCCCAGCGTAATCGCAAGCACGGAGATCAGTATCGTAACCCAAAGCCCGTCCAACAACATCTTATAGCGGTCGGCTTCTATGATAGTGTTGTAAAAGTCGTTGTATATTTGCGTGAACATTTATTTTTCCTCTTAATTATTTTTCTTCAATATACTTCCCGATAAGACCCGAATAGACATTATTATCCTTGATGTTTTTAAGTGTTGTGTTGATTGCGTCAACGGTCTTTGTGTCACCCTTTTTGACCGCTATCGCATACTCCTCGATCGCGATCGGCTCCTCTACGATTGTGAGGTCTGGGTTGACCTTAACAAACTCCTTCGCGGGATTAGCGTCGATGACCACTGCGTCACATTTGCCGTTTTTGAGCTCCATGACAGCGTCTACGCCCTTTTTAAAGCGCGATACATCGATACCATCATAATCATCCGTGCAAATGAAGTCACTTGTTGTGCCCTCCTGAACCGCTACCTTCTTGCCGACCAGGTCGTCGCCTGTGTTGATGGTTGTATCGTCAGCCTTTTTGATGATAACGATCGTTGCGGTGTAGTACGGGTCCGAGAAATCTACGCTCTTTTTGCGATCCTCGGTAACGGTCATACCTGCTGCTATCATGTTGATCTGTCCGGTCTCAAGCGCCGCTATCAGGGACTTGAACTCCATGTTTGTAATCTCGATCTCAGCGCTTAAGGTCTTTGCGATTTCCTTTGCGAATGCTATGTCAAAGCCATCTATCTCGCCCTTGTCGTTTATAAACTCAAACGGCGGGAACTCGGCGTTTGTACCCACAACAAGCTTTTCGGCCGGCTTTTTCTGTGCGCATCCGGTCACAACACCAAGCGCGAGCACTACCGCCGTAGACGCTACAATCAGCTTTCGCACAAATCTTTTGGTAAAACAATGCATAAATATACCCCCATAATTATGAATATGCGTCATTATACATGAACCTTTCCTATAAGTAAACAAATAATAATGATAATAATTTGTCATAAAAAAGTCACAGAATACTGCTAAAATGAGGCGACACACATATTCGGGGAGGATATTTATGCCCAAAATGCTCATTGCTGATGATAACAAACAGATCACCTCGATACTCGAGGAATATGCGAAACGGGACGGGTTTTCGACTGCCGTCGCCTATGACGGAGAGGAGGCACTCGATATATTCGAGCACTTCAATCCTGACATCGTGCTGCTGGATGTGATGATGCCCGCGATAGACGGCTTTTCCGTCTGCAAAACCATACGCAAGCACTCAAATGTACCGATCATCATGGTTACCGCGCGCGGCGAGGATTTTGAGCGCATCATGGGGCTCGAGATCGGTGCCGACGACTATGTGGTCAAGCCGTTTTCACCGGCCGAGGTCATGGCACGCGTGAAGGCCGTGCTGCGTAGGCTCCAGCCAGAGATCGGTTCGGCCACGGACGCGGGTGGCTCATCCGGTTTCGCTACGCTTGTGATAGACAATCTTGAGATCAGGCTCTCGGACTACGCCGTGCGGCTTAATAACAACAACATCTCCCTTACGAAAAAAGAAACCGAGATCCTATATACCCTCGCAAAGGCCAAGAACCGCGTGTTCTCACGTGAGCAACTATTAGACAGTCTTTGGGGATATGAATACTACGGCGACACACGTACAGTCGACAGCCATATCAAACGCCTGCGTGCAAAGTTAGACGAGTACACGCATCCGTCTTGGGAGATCAAAACCATCTGGGGTGTCGGCTACAAATTCGAGGTAAACGACGCATGACGATATCACGCCGCCTTGTATTGTATTTTTCCGGAACCCTGGTTATATTCGGCCTGATCATAGGCTCGGTGTTTACGCTGCTGTTTCGCTCGTATACGATGGATCTGCACAAAAAGGAACTCAGCAAACGCGCTGTCTCAATATCACAAAACATGGCCGCATATATGGAAAGCAGCTTTAGTGGAGGTTTAGGTAACGGTCAGGGTTACGGGATGGGTGGATATAGGGCGTATCTGAGGTTTTTGGGTGAAATGGCCGGAACGGATGTCTGGATTGTTGACACCGAACATAACCTGATGATGTCCGGCAGCCCCATGTGTACGATGCTATCGGAGCTACCACCGAACGCGGGCAGCCTCATCGAAAGTGTCTTTAACGACGGCGAGATCGCGTTCGGCGAGGGTTTTTCAGGGTTCTTCGAAGAACCCACGCTAACAGCCGCCGCTCCTATTCGCTCCGAACGGATCGGCAATACCGGCTCCATCATCGGGGTCGTGTTGCTGCATCTACCCGTACAGGGTACAAACGATGCGGTTGTAAAGGGCCTTACATTGCTTTGTGTCAGTATCGCTGCGGCGTTTATCATCGCGGCCCCGCTGTCCATGTGGTTCTCGTACGGCTTTACGAGACCACTCGGCATCATGAAAAACACCGCTAACGCTCTCGCAAACGGTGACTACACGGCCAAGAACGACATCCAGCAGCCCGACGAGATCGGTAGCCTCGCACAGACGATTGACGCTCTTGCGGAGCGTTTGGATATTGCGGACCAACAAAGCCGTCGGCTCGAGGCCCTACGCAGGGAATTCTTTGCCAATGTCTCACACGAGCTTAAAACACCCGTGACCGTGCTGACCGGTTCTCTCGAGGCTCTTGCGGACGGCGTAGTGACTGACCCGTCCATGATGGCCGACTATCACCGCCAGATGCTTCTGGAGGCAAGGTTTTTACAGAGGCTCGTTGGGGATTTATTGGATCTTTCAAAGCTTTCAAACACAGACTTCGTGATTGAAAAGTCAGAGGTGTGCCTAAACGATATCATAGAGGACGCGGTTCGCAGCGCGTCACGCCTCGCGGAACAAAAACGCGTGAGGATACGCTTCGAGCACGACGGGCACTGCATTCTTCTCGGCGATTACGGCCGCCTGAAGCAGATGTTATTGATCGTTCTGGATAATGGTGTGAAGTTTTCGCCGGAGGCCGGAAGCGTAGAGGTCAGGCTCACAAACGCCGACAGCGACGCATGGCGGCTGACCGTTGCAGACGAGGGCGAGGGCATAACAGAACAGGATATCCCATATATCTTTGAACGCTTTTATAAATCCCGCTCCGAGCAAAACAAAACCGGCACAGGTCTAGGCCTCGCGATCGCCAAGCAGATAGCCGAGCGACACGGGATCGGGCTCTCAGTGCAGAGTGAACACGGCAACGGAGCAAAGTTTATCTTTGACAAACTTTTGTCACAAACCCATGATACAATCAACCCATAATGTAATAACAATCCAAAGGAGGTAATCATTATGAAAATCAAGAAGATGCTCGCGATAGGCGCAGCGGTGCTAATGCTCGGCGCGTCATCCGTGGCTGTTTACGGTGCTTCTGCTTACAAGAGCATACCCGAGATGGTAGCCGGTATCACAGGCAGGACCATCGAGAGCGTAATCGACGAACGCGTACAGACAGGCAAAAGCTACGCAACGATAGCCTCAGACGCAGGCAAGACCGATGAATACATCGAGGGCGCAACACAGCTTCGTAAGGATGTATTGGATGCGCGTGTCGCAGCAGGTCTTTTGACGCAAGAGGAAGCAGACGCGCTGATTGCAGCATGTGACGGTACAGGTACATGCACAACCGGCACTTCCGCCTGCTTGACAGGCGGCGCATGCGGAGGAGCTGGCGCTTACGGCACAGGCGCCGGTGGCGGTGCTTGCGGCGGTTTAGGCGCGGCTGGCGGCAGAGGCGGCTGCGGTTTAGGTAGCAGATAACAGTATTTAGGGTACGTAAAAGGGCTATTGCAAGGGAAACCTTTATGGTTTTACTTATGCAATAGCCCTTTTTTGTATTTTGCTTTATAATTGTCTATTGAATGATTTCAAGCATGCGGAGGCATTATGTTACATCCCAGAAAGAAAGCGCAAGCTTCAACGGAATACCCGGCGAGAAACACGATCATCAATGCGGATTGCCTCGATACGCTCAAGGGCATGCCCGATGCTTGTGTCGATATGATATTTGCGGACCCACCCTATTGGATGCGTGTAGCCGGTGTGCTGCAGCGCGTCGAGGGCACCGCGTACGACGGCTGTGACGACGAATGGGACAGCGGCTTCGCGTCGGACTTAGACTACGAGGTCTTTACGGAGGCCTGGCTGACCGAGTGCAGACGCGTACTCAAGAAGGACGGCTCGATATGGGTGATCGGCGGGATGCAGTGCATCTATACGATCGGCGCAACTATGCGTAAGCTCGGGTTCTGGTTCATCAACGATATCATATGGCATAAGAAGAATCCGACACCAAACTTCAGGGGCACGCGCCTAAACAATAGCCACGAGACCTTGATCTGGGCCACTAAATCACCTGAGGCTCGGTATACGTTTAACTACAAGACTGCAAAGGCATTAAATACGGACACTGTGACCGAGGACGAATACGCATCCGGCATACGCAAGCAGATGGGCTCGGTATGGCGCATACCCGTTTGCAGGGGTGGCGCGCGTATAAAGGATGCTGACGGCAACAAGTTACATAGCACGCAAAAGCCCGAGGAACTGTTATACCGGGTTATCAATATCTCCACGAAGCCCGGTGAGCTTATATTGGATCCGTTTGGCGGCACGATGACGACCGGTGTCGTCGCTAAGCGTTGCGGGCGGGATTTTATCATGATCGAAAATAACCCCGTATATTGTGCATACGGTCAACAACGTATCGACTCGGCCACTACCCAAATCGGTGACATAGAAACGGCGGCCTTCGATAGAAGGCCGCCGAGGGGTAGCATAAAGGAAATGATTAAGCAAGGTGCGTTATATGAAAACGAGGCATTTTATCTTAAAAGCGGAGAATCGATCGCAACACTCGCCAAAGACGGCAAGCTTTTATACCGGAGCGAACTGCTCGATATCCATGCTTGCGCGGCGCATGCGCTCGGGCGCAAAGCCAAACGCTTAAACGGCTTTGATTATTGGTATGTAAAACGCGACGGCGAGCTCGTTAGTATAAACACGATCAGGGCGCATATTTATCAATGTCTACCTTGACCGCGCTGTATTGCTTATTTAATACAAGGTTACATATGCGTCCGAACTTATTTGTACTGTCGCTCACATAGAACGTATAGAAGCTATATCCTACATCCGACGCCCCTTTTAACGAGGCCGTGATCTCCGGGTCTGCGAGCATGTTGTTTTTAGTCAGATAATCCTTGGCCTTTAGCGCGGTTGTGCGTGCCGGGTTGATGATACGCACATCCTTTACGATGCTCTGTATGCAGCGTTGCAATAGCGGATAATGCGTGCAGCCCAGTATCAGGCTGTCGATGTTTCTGTTCAACAGCTGCTGAAGATATATCTCGGCCGTGATATGTGCGACCGTATTGTGCGTCCAGCCTTCCTCGACCAGCGGCACGAGCATCGGGCAAGCCTGCGAATGCACGACTATATCGGGATCGCGTTGTTTTAAAAGCTCCTCGTATTTGCCGCTACGCACAGTACCCTCTGTAGCTATGACCCCGACGACCTTGTTGTTTGGATCATCGAGGCATGCGTCCACGCCGGAGCCTATGACCTCGATAAACGGCATCGACGGGAAGCTCTCGGACAATATGCCGTAACAGTTCGACGCGACGGTATTACACGCGATGATAATACATTTGACATCCTGCTCGATCAAAAACCGCGTGATCTGCTTGCTGAATTTTGTGACGGTTTCAGCGGATTTTGAACCGTACGGCACACGCGCCGTGTCCCCGAAATATATCAGGCGCTCGTTCGGGAGCGCCTTCATAACCTCACCGAATACCGTCAGACCCCCTATACCGGAGTCGAATATGCCTATCGGCCTGTTGTCCATTAAAACTCTCCTTATCCCAACGCGATCTGCAGCAGCCTATCCAATAGCACAGGCAGCTCAAGACCGCAATGCTGCCAGAGCATCGGATACATACTAATCGACGTAAAACCCGGGATCGTGTTGATTTCATTAAAGTATATCTTGTTCGTTTCCTTTTCGAGGAAGAAGTCCACGCGAGCCATGCCCCTGCAGCCGAGTGCCTTAAATATCGCCGCTGCTTGCTTGCGAACCTCGTCTGAGAGCTCCTCAGAGATATCGGCGGGCACAAGTGTCTTCGATGCAGACGAGTTATATTTTGCATCAAAGCTATAGAAATCATCGGACGGCACGATCTCACCGACCACCGAGACCTCCACGTCATGATCCGCTCCAAGTACCGCACATTCGAGCTCCCTGCAGTCTATACCCTGTTCGATCACGACCTTGCGATCAAATATCAGCGCCTTTTCAATAGCGGGCTCGAGTTCCTTCTTGTCCTTTACGCGTGTAATGCCCACCGATGAGCCTGCATTTGCTGGCTTTACAAAGCAAGGATAACAGCCCTTACGCGCAAGGCTCTGCTTTAGTCCCTTTAAAGCGTTCGGATTCGTGGCTATATCAGCTGCTGTCAATACATAGTATGCGGCTTGTTCGATGCCTATGCTGCTTATTATCACCTTAGTGACCGCTTTGTCCATCGAGACAGCCGATGCCAAAACCCCACAGCCCACATACGGTATCCCCGATAGCTCAAACAGCCCCTGTATCGCGCCATCTTCACCATTAGCACCATGTAACACCGGAAACGCCACATCTACGGGCAGATACTTGACCTTTTCCCCTACTATGCGAAGCAAACCCCTGTTGACCCGATCCGGGCTCAGTATCGCAGGCGTGCCGAATTTTTCCCACGGCACGTTTTTTATATTGTCTATCGAGCCGTCATACAGCAGCCATTTACCCTCTGCTGTGATATAGACGGGCATTACGTTATATCTATCCTCGGGCAGGTTTGCTATGATCGTCGCTGCCGAATTCCTTGATATCTCATGTTCCGGCGAACAACCGCCGAATAATACGAGCACATTCTTTCTATTCATCTGATTACCCTTTCTGTCAGTTCTTGCTCATCGATTATCTTGACCCCGAGCTCCATGGCCTTTTTATTCTTTGACGAGCCGGAGGTTGTGTCGTTGTTTATCAGGTAGTCCGTCTTGGAGGTGACCGCACTCGCTACCTTATGCCCGCGGCTCTCTAAAAATTCCTGCAGCGCGCGCCTATTTTCAAACAGCTTTAACGAGCCTGTGATCACAAACGTGAACCCCTGTTGATTCATATGCTCAATCTCGGGCCTTTGCAACTTGACCTCATTCAATAGCTTTTCCACCATGGCACGTTTATCCGTGTCTGCAAAATAATCCGCGGCGGAGCTGGATACGATCTCACCGAAGCCGTCTATCTCCTCGATCTGCTCCGCATCCGCTGCCATCACACGCTCCATGTCATATTCGAAATGCCTGCAGAGCGACTTCGCCCCGGCAAGTCCCACGCCCGGTATACCCAGCGCGTTGATGAGGTTGTGCATGTTTACCTCGCGTGACTTATCTATCGCCGCGATTAGGTTTGCGCAAGATTTCTCCCCGAAACCCTCCATCATACGTATCTCGTCGGCATGCCCCTCTAATCTATACAAATCCGGCAATTCACGCAGAAAACCCTTGTCCACAAACGCTGAAAGCGTTTGCTCTGAGAGACCCTCGATATTCATCGCGTCCCGCGATACGAAATGCGAGAGCCCTCTAACCAACTGCGCCGTACATCCGTCATTACGGCAATATAAGAAATCCTCGTTCTCAACGACCGTTTCTCCGCCGCATACGGGGCAGTGCGTTGGTATCTCGACCGTATCGCTACCCGTGAGGTTGCGCTCGATCTGCGGGATGATCATGTTGGCCTTGTATACGAGTATGTGATCCCCGTAGCCGAGTTTTAACTGCCTCAATATGCTCAGGTTGTGCAAAGCCGCTCTACTCACGGTCGTGCCCTCTATCTCGACAGGCTCAAAGATCGCAACCGGATTTATCAACCCCGTGCGCGAGGTGTTCCACTCGACGTCCTTTAACACTGTCTCCGCAAGCTCATCCTTCCACTTAAACGCAAGCGAATCCCTCGGGAACTTCGATGTCGCGCCGAGGCTCTGACTGTATTCCACACTGTCATAGGTCAGCACGAGTCCATCCGATCCGAAATCGTTTTGCTCTATCCGTGCTTCAAAACCCTTTAACACCTCGTGTATATTTTCTGCGTTTACGAGCACGCATTCAACTGTATCAAAGCCGAGCTCGCGCATATAAGACAGGCGCTCAAACTTGGAATCGGGTAATTCTGAGCCCGTTTCCGATACCGAGAATACGAAATATTTGACATTACGCTTTGCGCATATCGCACTGTTTAATTGTCGAACCGTACCGCTACAAAGGTTTCTTGGGTTTTTATACTTTGCGGCCTCCTCGGGGATCTCGTCGTTAATACGCTCAAAATCACTGTATGAGATTACGGCCTCTCCACGCAGTGTCAGCCTGCGTGTATCCGATATGCGCACGGGCATGTTCGCAAACACCTTAGCGTTGTG
Organism: uncultured Defluviitaleaceae bacterium; assembly: GCA_964621475.1. Taxonomy (GTDB): domain Bacteria; phylum Bacillota; class Clostridia; order Lachnospirales; family WQUN01; genus CAYURR01. The sequence continues at coordinate 28,126 of CAZUNC010000009.1, forward strand.
CGTTATATCCTCGCCGATTAAGCCGTTGCCGCGTGTAACGGCTTGTTTTAGTTCGCCGTTTTCGTAATAAGCCACTACCGTAAGCCCGTCCATCTTCCAGGACAGCACACCCGTATGCAAACCCAAAAACGCTGCGAGCTTGTCGGGTTCCTTGGTTTTATCCAAGCTCAGCATCGGATGCTCGTG
>CAZUNC010000010.1:0-27812 GCA_964621475.1 uncultured Defluviitaleaceae bacterium
ATAGTATCATTTCCAATGTTTAACAAGTATTTTGTAGTCAGTGCGTTGCTTTCGCCGTTGTTTTCGGGGCGTTTGTCGGGATTTGCCTCGGTTAAACGCTCGACTATAGATACCGGTGTGAGCATGGCGGTTTCGTTTAGACGCTCACGTAGCTTCTTAGGTAGGTCGGTCATTTCCTCTATATCGGTCACACCGTTTTTGTGTATCGAGCGAAAAACTTGCTTAGCTCGATACGCAGGCTCCCCGATAGATATAAAAAAGCCCTCGAGGCTATTTTCACCCTCGAGCGGCATATTACGCAGATCAAAATGCATATTATTTTACCTTTCAATTAAACCTTTCGTTTCATGCATGCGATGAAGAAGCCGTCAAAAGCACCCTGCGGGAATATCTGTATGCAGCCGTCAAACATCCGATAGGCGAGTTGTGCTTTTTCGGCGATCTCGACGATGTGATCGATCGGTGCAATCGTAAACGGCTTGCCGGTCAAAAAGGCTTGGATATTATAGATGTTTTCCTCGATCGTCAGCGTACATGTGCTATAGACGAGTGTCCCGCCGGGCTTTACATAGCGGCTTGCGTTTTCCAATATGCTGCGGCTGATTTTAGCGAGTGCTTTAATATTAGAAAAGCTCTTGTTGTAACGAATCTCGGCGCGTGTGCCTGCTGTACCTAAACCTGTGCACGGTACGTCGGCGAGTACCCTATCAGCGATCTTGTCGTATTGCTTGTCATATACGGATGCATCCGCGATACTGGTCTCGATGATGTTTATGCCCAGGCGTGAGGCCTCACGTTCGATCAGCGTGGTCTTATGTGCATGCTTGTCCAATGCAAGGATGCGACCTGTATTGTTCATCCTTGCAGCCGACAGAAATGCCTTGCCACCCGGCGCGCTGCATACATCCATGACCGTTTCGCCGGGTTGAGGGGCGAGTGCCTCGACCGCGAGCATAGCGCTTTGGTTCATTACATGAAAACGACCGCTACGATACGCTGGCAGTCGAGCGATATCCGATGTCCCTCTCACTAACAGGGCAGGGGAAACAATACCGGGCTGCGCATCTTTAAAGTCTGGCGCAAGCTTGTCTAATGTGGTCTTTAGAGTATTTGCGCAGAGGGTTACCGGTATGCGTGCCGGGGTTTCGGAGTTGTCGCTTGAATGTGAGCATATCAATTCGGCGTGTTCGACCGAGTAATGATTGATATAGTAATCGACTAACCATTTTGGATATGAGTATTTGATCGATATATGCTCGGCAGGGCGTGTGGTTTTGTTAGGCAAGGTAATGCTATCCTTGCTGCGGTCGAGATTTCTCAGTACGCCGTTTACAAACGATGATAGGTTCGTGAACCCACGCGCCTTTGTGAGGTTTACGGCCTCGTTGACGGCAGCGGACGCGGGTACTTTAGTTAATAATAGCAATTGATAAGTCGAGACACGCAGAAGCTGCAATATAAACGGCTTCATTTTCTCGGTCTTGACCTCTGCGACTGTGTTTAACGCGTAGTCGAGATACATGCGGTTTCTGAGTACACCATTTACAAGCTGTGTAACGAATGCCTTTTGCACATCGGTAGCACCCGGATGATCGGCGAGTACCTTGCGCAGACCGATGTTGCCGTAGGCCTGCGTTTCTTCCATTTTTAATAAAAAATCTACTGCAATTTCTCTTTCATTCATAAAGTTAACGACCTCATATATTCTACAAATTGCGGAAATGCTACATCCGGCTCCTCAATATCGGGGTGCCATTTCTTTTCCCATTCAAACGAGAAATATCCATCATAACCATCGGCGAGTAATGCATCTACGATCGCTCCAATAGGGATGTCGCCATGACCCATCATCACACATTTACCCGTCTCGAATTTAAAATCCTTTATATGCATGTGGCGCACATAGGGTTTTATTAGATTGTAAAACGGTATGAAATCTTCACCATATGCCCTGTGGCTGTGTTGAACGTCCCAGATGATACCAAAACGCCTGTCGGAACCGAGAGCAGATATGATCTGGGTGAGGCGTTCGATCGTGTTGATGTTGCCATGTATCTCGAGTAGGACAGAAACCTCCGCGAAAATAGAAGCGGAATAGTCACAGAGCGTTTTTAAGCCTGTGATGATCCGATCTATTACAGCCTGCTCGTCCATGGGATTTTCTATGCGATCACCGAATACCCTAATAAACGGTATGTTCTGCTGCTTGCATACATCGATAGCTAATTTGCCGTCCGCGATGTTTTTTTCGTATGCAGCGGCATCGTGAAAACTGACGGAAGTGCCAAAACCGATGACCTTCAAGCCGTCTTTTGGGGCTCCCGTCGTAAGTGCAGCGGGCCAGTCGATCTTTTCAGGCTCCATTATGCCGTTTATACCGCGTACCTCAATCCCCTGTATAGCAAGCCTATTGCATTCCTGTTCTATGCGTGCGAAGTCCCATTCGGGACATCCCAGTGTCGATATTGCTAACTGTAACATAGTTACCTCCTGACAATATTATTGGAATTTTACCATAGAGTTATCGGGTATTCAATCGAATAAGCGCGTTTACACCCGCTCCTATCAAAGCCGCGTTGTAACCCAACGCGGTTTTTTGTATGTAAACATTCGGATTGGCCTGTTTGAAGATGCGACAACGCATCGCCGATTCGATATGCGGCTCCAACAATTCAAAGGCCTGGCTGACACCGCCGCCATAAACGACTTTACGCACGTTGGTGATGTTTATAGCCGCTGCGGTTGCAATGCCGATATATCGCCCGGCTTTTTCAAATGCAGAAAGTGCGATTGTGTCACCGTTACGGGCCAGATCGGCGACCTGAACGGTAGAGGCAACAGACGGATCGGGGTTGCTTTCAAGATAATACCTCAGTATCGCAGGGCCCGCTGCGCATACCTCAAGGCATCCAACGTTGCCGCAGCCGCACAATGGGCCGTTTTCGTCGACGACGATATGGCCGATCTCAGCTGCACAAGCGTTCGAACCGCCGAATAGCTTGCCGTTCAAATACAGTCCGCCACCTATACCATTACTGACCGTGACCCATAGAAAATCGTCGCAGTCCTTACAGCATCCGGCTTCACGCTCGGCTATCGCACAGAGGTTCACGTCGTTGTCGATATAAACGGGTTTGTGGAGCCGCTCGCTTAAAATATCCGATATCGGTATGTTACTGATCCCCGAAAACGGCGAATAAACCCACAGCCCACGTTCGGCATCACATAATGCGGGTATAACGATACCCACGGCATCTAACTCGTGTGCGTTGAGCAGAGCAAGTGCCTTGTCCGTGATCATATTGAGTAGGAAATCAAAATCGTATGATGGCGGCAGTTGCGTCTTTTCGTCGTTAAATACCTGTCCTGCGCTTGTTACTATACCTGTAACTATCTTGGATCCGCCGATGTCTATTGATAATGCTTTCATATGTGCCTCCCTATTTTAAGTACTCCTGATAAATACCTTTTGCTATTCCCATCGTGTGTTTGCTGCCGCCGATGTTCTCGAGCATCACACAGACGGCTATCTTAGGCTCGTCTATCGGGGCGAAACCCACATACCAGCCGTGATCATCACCGATAGGGTTTTGTGCGGAGCCCGTTTTTGAAGCTATGCGTTGACCCTTTATCTCGGTGCCGCGTGCGGTCCCTTCTGTCGTGACACTTTCCATCAGCGTAGTGAGCTTTTCTGCTTCTTCGCTCGAGAATAGCCTCGCCTCCATCGAAGGCATGGTCTTAGATGCCTTGTCTTTGCCTTCTATCAGGAAATAATCAGCGATATACGGCTTCATCATAATGCCTTTATTTGCTATCGCCGCGGTGATCATGGCCATGTGTAACGGTGTTGCCATTGTTTTACCTTGGCCGATGGCGCTCTCGACGAGCTCGGCTGCGGATGGGTCGTTGAGGTTAAAGGCACTCTCGGGGGCACTTATCGGAAATGGGATCGCCTTATTAAAATACAGATCATCGGCTACCTCATTTAGAGCATCCGGACCGATACGCTCTGCGAGCATAGCGAAATAAGTGTTGCAAGACAGCGCAAACGCACGGCTCATATCCTCTTGTCCATGCGCGACCTTGTCAAAGCAGTTGATGATCTTGCCGTTAAAATTGGCTTGGCCCTCACAGGTATAGATCATATCCGTTATCTCCGGATCAGGTGATTCACTTGACGCGTTGCGCAGCGCAGCAGTAGCCGTGACGATCTTAAACACCGAACCGGGCGGATATTTGCCTGAGATCGCTCGGTTTACGAGTGTGCTGTTTTCCGCGTCGCCGGACAGAGAGGACCAATTTTCAGCAATTTTGTTTGGGTCGAATGCAGGTATCGAGACCATTGCGAGTATCTTACCTGTTGACGGCTCGATCGCGATCACGCTGCCCTTGCGGCCCTTCATAAGCTTGTACGCGGTATCTTGCAAGCCTGCGTCGAGCGTCAGTACAAGGCTGTCACCCTCAATCCGCTGCCCAGATGTAATCTGACGGATATACTGCAAAACCTCGTTACCGGGTTTCGAGAGCTTGAAATTGTACACGGATTCTGCACCCATCGTGCCGATGCGTTTGTCGTAGTATCCCACTACATGCGCGAAAACCTCACCATAAGGATAAGCCCGATACGTGTTGCTTTCGCCGTCAACCACAGCCTCCGAGTGCTCCTCGCTGTATGCGAGCGCCTCACTGTTTCGGTCGAGTATCTTGCCCCTCAGCACATTGGGGTTGTCACGCTTGAGTCGTGGATTTAACGGGTTAATCGCAAGCTTTGATCCGTCCACAAATACTTGCTTACATAAAAAGATCGCTGTTATCAGTAGAAGGCTTAAAAAGAACCACTTTGTGAGCCGTAGTTGCTTTTCCATATCATTCATGGCTCAACATCCTCCTGTTCCGGGTCGTCAAGGATAGCGGACTTATTTGCGCCATACGCGATAAAGCCTGCAAATATCATACTAACGGCCACAGAGCTGCCGCCATAGCTGATAAACGGCAGTGTCACGCCGGTCATTGGTATCAGCTTGATATTACCTGCTATGATCAGAAAGGCCTGAAACGCGAGCATACAGGAAAAGCCCGCCACCATTAGGCAATCGCTGCGGCGTTGGAGTAGCGAGGCCGCTCGCATACCATAAATAAGGATCAACGCGAATAGGCATATCACTCCGAGGCCGAACGTTATGCCCAGTTCCTCGCAGAGCGCAGCGTATATAAAATCGCTTTGGACGATGGGCACGACATTCGGGGTACCTGCTGTGAGTCCGCTGCCAAACGGCGCGTAGGTGGTAATGGCAAATAGGGATTGAATGATCTGATGCCCTTTACCGAAAGGGTCTGACCACGGATCCGACCATGAGAACACGCGCACACGGATATGCGGAAGCAGCTGGTATGCGATAACGGAGACGACAGCGGCTACACCGAAACCGACGAACAGAATAATGAGGTTATGAGAGGAGGTATATGAAAGAAACAGAAACGTCACGGAAAATATCAACGCACCGCCGAGGTCATTTTGCAGGATTAAAATACCTATGAAGACGGCAGCACAACAGGCTGCGACAAACGGCAAAAGACGTTTTTTACGCAGAGCGGATGCGAGGAATAGGGTGTAGAAGATCTTGACTATTTCGGAAGGCTGAAAGCTCACGCCACCGATGTTGGCCCAGTTTCTGGCACCATTTTTGGTTTCCCCGAGTACAAACGGCAAAGCCGCTAACGCAAGCCCTACAATCAGATACAAAAGTGATAATAGTTCAAATTTCGGCAGGATTTTTAAAAGCAGCGGTACCAGTAACGCTAACGCCAGTCCAATAGCCGCAAACATCAGCTGCCGATACGCCAGAGAGGGGGTAATGCGTGCGAGCAGCACGAGCCCTATATCGGCCAGTATAAACACAACATGCCAGATATGCGCAGCATGTTTAAACAGTAGCCTCGCAAGCAAGGTACCGGCAATAATAAACAAGAGACCCAGAGCCCACAGACACAGCAAACTACCCCAAGGCGTGTAAAGAACCTCGGGGCTATCGTATTTCAACGAAAGAATACCGAACGCGGCTGTATGAAAAATCAATATCAACAGCAGGTCTCCATTGAAATACTTTGCGCGTTTCGGTTGTGCCATTGCGACCGCGAATACCTTTCGGAGCACAAAGCATACAAATATCAACGCAAAGAAATATTTTGAAAGTGATATGACTAACGGGAGCATTGTATCCTCCGAAGTTTAAGCTCATTCCGTATCTGTGACGGGCTTTCGTCCCAAAACATCAGTCGATAAAATTGAATGCCTTCAGGCGCTTTGACCGTTGTTCGGTCCAGCCTTTTTTCATTGAGTATAATGCAAGAACAGGTCTCGCAATCTCTAATAAGCGGGTGCATAGCGCCTTTTCGATCCTTTAACGCATATTTATCCGGGCTGTCGGCTTCGTGTATGCCGTGCAGTGAGCAGTATAGCCCGGTACTTGCGCGCCGTCCGGTATAGTTACCGACCGGGCATTGTCTTGTATACATCATCGGAATGCGTCCGTATATTACATACTCGATACCGAAGGCATCTGAATGTTCGATAGGAACGGGTTCGGATTCAATACCCAGCACGACGGTATTTACATCAACTGAATTCACACTATATGAGGAAAGACACTCAATACTCGCAGTATTAAACGCATTGAATGTGTAGTCTGTACAAATGATCTTGTTGGGCAGGTCCGCAGCGCGGTGTAACTGGCCCCATGTGCGCAGATAATAACCGTCAGCAAAACTGTATTCGGCAAACGCCCCGTTTCTGTTTAACGCTACGCACAGCGTGATACCTAATTCATGGCAGCGGGTAGAGAAATCCGACATGAATGTGTATATATCGAAATCGGGATTGTGAACGGCGGCATCAATGGCATAGGATTCGACCACAATACGCGCTACATCGGGCAAGAGCATGGCCTCAAGCTGCAAAGCTAAAGCCGGAAAATGCCCACCGGCTGAAACGACGAGCCGCTTATCATATGGAGGAGTGATGGATTTTATAGGTTGAGGAGTGATCGAATTTATAGGATCGGGTAAAGCCGGAGCCTTCAACTCACGTTTATAAGAGCCTATCCATGCCGCGATGAACATGCCAACGACCTCTCTGCGCAGGCTATTCATCAGCGAGACGGGATAGAACGCAGATGTATCCGCTTCAAAGCCTCGCCAGTTGATTGCGATATCATCGTTACCGGTCTTTGAAAGGCGCAACTTCAGCGTATCCGTAAGGCTGCCCGAGGTATCGGGCTCGCGTGCCGGTTCCGGTGGAGCCGATGTTTTTGCGGTCACGGAAATGTCTCCGCGCGTTAATGTCAGATGTGCCGTATCCCCAACCTTACCATAGAAACTGCCTTCAACCTCTATACTACGCTTGGATTGTGTCATAAAGGCCTTGATGCGCCTGTCGAGATCCTTGTCAAAGGATTTGTATACAGGGTCACCGGGCTTGATGCCGACCTTACGAGGATCGGATTTGTAAAAAGAAACACTTAACCGGCTTCCCGCTGCAGCATGCTTGTCGGCAGCTGTGCCCGGATGGGGTTCGTTTTCTGTCCATATCTCGAGGCCATCACCGGGTACGATATCCGTTACACAATCCATTGTAAATGCGTTCGCGGAAACGTTTGCGATATACCCGGCCAATGCGCCTGTGCTTTTGGGGCTTTGTGTGCTCATCATATCCTTGCCCGCGTGGTGCTTCAGGTATCCGTCGGTGAACGAGCCACCCCTATTAAATATCTGCAATAAATCCCTGTCGGAAAAACCGGCAGGGATTTTTTTGTCAATGAGTGATTTGTATTTGTGTGTTATGAGCGCGACGTACTCGGGGCTCTTCATGCGGCCTTCGATCTTGAACGAGCTTACGCCGAGCCGGTATAACTCATCGATCGAGGCTTGTGCACAGAGATCCCTCGGACTCAGCAAATAACCCGATGCAATGCGTTCCTCAGTGTCGATCAGATCGTAAGGCAGGCGGCATGGCTGAGCGCACGAGCCGCGATTACCGCTACGCTCGGAACCGGTTCTGGTTGCATCTCCACCCAAGCAATGGCTCATCATACATTGACCGGAAAACGATACGCATAACGCACCGTGCACGAACACCTCAGTCTCAATAAATGATAAGGTCTCGGCGGTTATCTTCGCAATATCGTCGAGCGAGAGCTCGCGCGACAGCACAGCACGGCAAAAGCCGAACTTATGCAAAAAGCGCAAGTCATCAGCATTTTGAACGGTCATCTGTGTGCTCGCGTGTAGTTTTATATCAGGCCAAAGTCGGTGTATCTCAGTCGCAGCTCCGATGTCCTGCAGTATGAACGCATCTGCGCCCGCCTCGGCCGCAAAATGCACAAACCGTAATAGCGCATGCAGTTCGCTGTCTTTATATAACGTATTAACCGCGACATATACCGACACGCCGTGTGCGTGACAATAGTCGATCGCCGACACCAACTGCTCGTCAGTGAAATTAGCGGCATTTTTGCGTGCTGAAAATGACCTGCCACCCAGATATATTGCATCAGCTCCCGCTTTTACGGCAGCCTCCAGGCACTCCATGCTGCCTGCCGGTGACAATATCTCCGGCTTTTTATTAACTGCTTTTAAACTGCTTGATGGTTCCGTATTCAATAACCTCGCCCGCTCCCGTACGCTCGTCAAACGTATTTATGTATTCTGTCAACTCGTTCTGCGAATCCTCCAGATCCTTCTGCAGCGTAGCATTCTTTTCGATCAGCTCGGAGCGTTCTTCGTTTAGTATCTTCAGTTCCTCGGCGAGTTGCCTGTTGTATTCCGATAGCTCGTCGTAACGCTCCCTCAATGCCTCAAGCTCCATGAGTATTCCCTCGGCTATATCGGAACCGCTTTGCAGTTCGAGTAGCTTGTCGCGTTCCTTAAACAGATCGTCCGCTATGTTTATTGCTATCAGCAGACTGCGTGTCTGCGGGTTTATGTTTGCGTGGGATTTACTCATCAGTATATCGTTGAACTTTGCATTTATGTATTTGGCGAGGCGTTGTATGTATTCGTCGTTTTCTCCCGACACCAGCGTGAATATCTCCCCGCCAATCACAACATCAACCTTGTTTGGCATAATAACCTCCCCTGGATGTATTCCTGTCCTTATGAATCATTTTAACATGCGTTCACCCAAAAGTGCAAGCTCGCGGTGAATGTATATGAATCCTTCCGTAAATCGTGTATAATCATACGGGTATACGGAGGCTGATGTATGGTGGCACGGTTATATGTAAACGGAAGTGCTTATGAATTGGACGACAGCCGAAAACTGCTGCCGTTTCTGAGAGACGATCTTCGGCTGGTGTCGGTCAAGGATGGATGTAGCGAGGGCGCATGCGGAACCTGTACGGTACTCATGGATGGAAAGGCCGAAAAGGCCTGTGTACTGACCGGCAAGCGCGCGAACGGTAAACACATAACGACGGTCGAAGGTCTTCCGGAGCATGAAAGGGAAATATACGTAAAGGCCTTTGTTGAAGCCGGTGCTGTACAATGCGGGTTTTGTATACCGGGCATGGTGCTGTCGGCAAAAGCCTTGCTGGATAACAATAAAAACCCAAGCGACAGACAGATACGAGAAGCCATAAAAAATAATATATGCCGTTGTACAGGCTATCAAAAGATTATAAGCGCCATCAAGAACGCCGGACAGTTGCTTTTTGAGATCGAAAGCGTAGACGATAAGATAGAGACAAGGATCGATTTAGAGATCGATACAGAGATCGGCACAGGTGAAATGGGCAGACAGTCTATGACGGGGATTGGGATGAGTGTAAACCGCGTCGACGCGGCTGCAAAGGTGCTCGGCGAGGCTATATATACAAACGACATGTACATAGACGGGATGCTGTATGGGGGAGCGGTGCGATCGAAACATCCGCGCGCTTTGATTAAATACATTGATATATCAAAGGCTAAAGCTGCTGATGGCGTCAACTCTATAATAACCGCTGCGGACTTGAAAGGTGCGAAACGGATCGGTCATATACAGAAGGACTGGGACGTTTTGATAGGCGAAGGAGAGTTCACGCACTATATCGGTGACGCGATCGTGCTTATCGCTGCGGATACAAAGGAACATTTGGCGGCGGCCAAGGCACTTGTCGAAATTGAATATGAGGTTTACGAACCGATAACTACTATAGAGGTGGCCAAGAGCGGGAGCAAGCACAATGGTTTGCTTGTGCGGCCGGATACAACCGAAAACAACCTGTTGAGTACGCAGGTACTTAAACGCGGTGATGCAGACGGAGCACTTGCACATTCGGCGCATACGGTTACGCAAAATTATTACGTACCACCGACCGAGCACGCGTTTTTGGAACCTGAGACAGCGATAGCTGTGCCGAACGAAAGCGGCGTGACCATTTACTGCGGGGATCAAAGTGTGTTTCAAACCCGCAGGGAATGTGCTGAAGCCCTCGGTTTGCCCGAAGGAAGGGTTCATGTAGTGGGTATGACCGTTGGCGGTGGTTTTGGCGGTAAAGAGGATATGAGCATTCAACATCATACGGCGATATTGGCCATGCAAAGTGGCAGGCCCGTCAAGATGTCCCTGTCGAGAGCCGAAAGCATAGCGGTTCATCCGAAGCGTCATGCGATGCAGATGGCATTCACGCTCGGCTGTGACACGGACGGATACCTCACGGCTCTGAAGGCTCGCATAGATTCGGACACGGGTGCGTATGCTTCGCTTGGTGCACCTGTGTTACAACGCGCGTGTACACACGCGGCGGGGCCTTACAATTATCACAACATCGACATCATAGGCAATGCGTATTATACAAATAACCCGCCTGCGGGTGCGTTTCGTGGATTTGGCGTGACGCAAAGCTGCTTTGCGATGGAGCGTACGTTGGATATGCTCGCGAAGGCGGTGGGTATATCGCCGTGGGAAATACGATATAAAAACGCCGTGCGTCCGGGTCAGGTATTGCCAAACGGGCAGATCGCAGACGGGGGTACGGCATTAACGGAGACGCTTCAGGCCGTGAAGGGGATATATGACAGCGAGCCGTATGCGGGCATAGCCTGCGCGATGAAAAACGCAGGTGTCGGCGTGGGTTTGCCAGATATCGGGCGTTGTCGCCTAACAGTGGAAAACGGAACGGTCGTAATTCGCTCCGGGGCTGCGTGCATAGGTCAGGGGCTCGCGACGGTTCTCACTCAGATCGTCTGCGAGGTGACAGGTCTGGATATCAATGTTGTTCGATATCAGAGCCCGGACACAGAGCAAACACCAAATTCGGGTATCACGACCGCTTCGAGGCAGACTGTGTTTACGGGTGAAGCGACGCGTAGGGCCGCAGAGGCGTTAGCGGAGGCTCTCGGGGAAAGGCAGCTGTCGAAGCTTGATGGGATGTGTTATAGGGGTGAATTCGGTTTTGAAACGGATCGCTTCGGAAGCGACAAGCCAAACCCCGTGAGCCATATATCCTACGGTTATGCGACGCACTTGGTCGCGCTGAACGAGGATGGCCGCATAAAACGCGTCGTGGCAGCGCATGATGTGGGCAAAACCATAAACCCTCAAGCACTCGAGGGTCAGGTGGAGGGCGGCGTGGTGATGGGACTCGGCTACGCGCTCACGGAGGACTTCCCGCTAAAAGACGGTGTCCCCACCGCAAGATTTGGCACACTGGGGCTTTTTAAGGCAACGGATGTCCCACCGATTGAGACGATCATCATTGAGAAAAACACCGGCGGTGCAGCATTCGGCGCAAAGGGCGTAGGTGAGATATGCACGATACCCACGGCCCCGGCTGTGGCCGGTGCATATGAGCGCCTTGATTGTGAGAAGCGTACAACGCTTCCGTTGAAGGGGACGGCGTATAGGCCATGAAGCTCATCATTACGGGTAGAAAGGGTATCGGGAAGTCCACACTCGCAAGAAGGATTTACAACGAAGTGTTGCGTGCAGATGGGGACTGCAGGGGATTTTTGACATACCGTGTTGAGGATGGTGTGCAAATATCAGGGTTGGATGGCTCGCATTGTGCGTGGATAGCTGATATTAAAGACAGCAATCCTGTAGCATATACCGATGCGTTCGAGTATAACGGCGTGGCTCTTATTGATGAGGCGTTGAAAAGCGATTGCAAGATGATCGTGATGGACGAATTGGGGTTTTTGGAAAGGGATGCCATAGAGTTTCAACAGGCTGTGTTTCGGGTGTTGAAATCGGACAGGGATGTTGTCGCGGTTGTAAAGAAACATAGCTGTGATTTTACAACGCAGATTATGGAGATGGCCACATCGTTGCCGGATACGAGGATTATTGATTTGACGGAGGATATATGCGAAGGATATGGGCTGTTTTAATATTGATGGTGATGCTGACGGCCTTGGCGGGCTGCGGCGCAGCCATGCGTAATGCGCAACATAAATCCGGGCAGATGACCCCAAAACCCGTTGTGCCCGACAAACCAACAGCGGAAATAGAAGACAAAACAGTGACGGATCACCTCGGGCGCACGGTCACTAAGCCAAAGGTAGTCTCACGTATCGTTTCGTGCTACTACACGTCCACGAGCACATTGATCGCACTTGGTCAAACAGATGCGCTCGTAGGCATAGAAATGAACGCAGATTCGCGTGAGCTGTATAAACGCGCTGCGCCGACCCTGTTAGAGTTACCGGCGCCTGGTAATTCGAAAAATTTCAATATCGAAGAATGTATCGCGCTGAAGCCAGACCTTGTGGTACTACCAACGAGGCTAAAGGAATTTATACCGAAGCTTGAGGAGGCCGGTTTAACCGTTGTCGCCGTTTCGCCCGAGGGAGATACGGAGTTTATCGAGATGATCGAGATGTTCGGAACCTTGATCGGCGGAGAGGCAGCGGAGCGCGCGGATATACTTGAGGGATATATCCGAGAAACGTTCGCATTCGTAAAGGATGCTAATAAGACACGAAAGCCTAAGGTATATATCGCAGGCAATTCCTCATATCTATCCACGGCCACCGGTAAGATGTTCCAGACGACGCTCGTAGAGGCTGCGGGCGGGGAATGCGTTTCAGAGGGATTGACTGACAGCTATTGGGCCGAGGTGTCCGCTGAACAGATCGCCAAATGGAACCCGGATATCATCGTGATTGTGCAGGGTGCTATGTATGATATAGCTGATGTAACAGGGGATGTGGCGTTATCATCGGTTTATGCCGTAAAGGACAACGCCGTGTATAAGATGCCGTCCGAGATCGAGGGTTGGGATTATCCGAACCCGTCTGTGACCTTAGGTGCACTCTGGATGCTTAGCAAGTTGCAGCCGGAGGTTTATTCGGAGGAAGATTTGGTGAAGGATTGCAAGGGATTTTATAAGGAGTTTTATGGGATGGATGTGGGGGAAGGCGATCTCTTTGAATAAAATCCACCATAAACCCTCCATCCCCGATTTAGCCTTACTTATTATCCTCTCCCTAATCTCGCTAACCATGGGTCGATATGCACTTACACCGAACAATTTCATGACCGAGACATCTCAAAATATCTTTTGGAATGTTAGGCTACCGCGCGTGGTTATGGCTGTACTGTGCGGTGGGGCGCTTGGGACGGCGGGTTGCGTATTTCAGATATTATTCAGAAACGTGCTCGCGTCGCCTGAGATCGTAGGAGTTTCGTCCGGTGCGGGAGCGGGTGCGGCATTTGCGATGGTTGCGATGGGGCATGGTTCAAGCTTCCTTGTGCCGTTGAGCGCATTTGCGGGTGGGATGGCTGCGGTAGTCCTTGTTATGCTGATGTCAAGAATTCAACGGGGCGCTGGCATGTTTGGACTGGTTATATCGGGTGTAGTTGTGGGCTCTATCTGTAACGCCATTATCATGCTGTTTAAAACCATCGCTGACCCGAACCGCGTTTTACCGTCCATAGAGTTTTGGCTGATGGGAGGCCTTTATACGGTAAACCGCGTTCAAGTGCTTGTGATGCTCGCGGTTACGCTCGGGGTAATGGCTTCGCTGTATGTATTGCGTTTTCGTTTGACGTTGATGTCGTTAGGTGACGACGATCTGATAACACTCGGCATGAAGCCGTATACACTGCGTCTATTCTTCCTTGGCATTGCAACACTACTCGTGGCCGTAGCGGTTTCGTTTTGCGGAGTAATAGGATGGATCGGTTTGCTCGCCCCTTATATCTCAAGGCTAAGATTAAAAAAGGCCTCAGTCGGCATGTCGTTTCTGTATGGTGCGATCCTGCTACTCGTGGCTGATACGCTTGCACGCAGCCTGACCCCGGCGGAGATACCGGTTGGTATCGTGGTCTCGCTTCTCGGTGCACCGATGCTACTGTATCTGTTGAGGAGCGAAGGCCATGTTTGAGGCAAGTGAGCTCGAAATATATGCGGGTGAGCGCTTATTACACACAGAGTTAAACCTCAGACTCAGACAATCGGAGCTCACCGTCTTGCTCGGTTTAAACGGCGTGGGTAAGACACTGCTATTAAAGACACTCTGTGGGATATTGCCACGCGGAGCGGGAAGTATCCTTATAGATGGCAAGGCGATAATATATAACGGCAAGGATATCGCATACCTGCCGCAGATCCCATTTATCCCTGCGGATTTTACCGCACTCGATTATGTGCTATCGGGCAGGGCTCCATATCTGCACTTCATCGAAGCACCAAAGGGACGGGATGAAGATATAGCGGATGCGTGTATGGTACGAACGGGCGTTAGACAGCTTTCGCTGCGAAAGCTCGGCACATGCTCGGGCGGCGAGATAGCGCGCGTGGCGTTATCAAGGCTGCTGGCACAGGATGCGAAGGTCATGCTTTTGGACGAGCCTTGTGCGCATATGGATTTACCTTGCGCTCATACCATGATGGGGCTCATCCGTTCAGTTATTAATGAAAACGATAAATACGCGCTTGTGACAATGCATGATCCGGCAATGGCGTTCAATTTCGCCGATAGGGTGTTATGCATGGATGAAACGGGGATATATGCGGAGCTGCCTACGCGATTGGATATGGATACCACGGCTGGCGGCGAAGCCTTGGCATACATTAACAAGGAATTACAAAGGATATATTCGGAACGCTTTGAATTGATATACTACGATGGGATATTTGCGGGGGTAATCAGATGAAACGGATATACTGTAGGGCATTTCAAATAATGATGTTTGCGGGGGCTTATTTTCTACCTTGGAGGGAACCTGAGATTTTGCATACGGCCAAGGATCTTGCGGAGATGCTAATGCAAAAGGATATAGATAGCGTCTTGATCGTGAGCGACAAGACGATTGTATCCATGGGGCTCATCGATAGGCTACGAAATACATTGAAAAAACATGGCATACGTTATAGCCTTTATGACGGAACTGTTCAAAACCCTTCGATCGGCAACGTCGAGGACGCGCTAAAGATCTATCATGCAAATGGCTGTGGTGCGGTGATAGGGTTCGGTGGGGGCAGCTCGATCGACTGTGCTAAAGCAGTAGCGGCACGTGTTGCAAAGCCGCGTAAGCCTGTTTCGAGGATGAAGGGACTATTTAAAATACTCAAACGAACGCCAACAACAGTGGCGGTACCGACAACGGCAGGTTCGGGCAGCGAGGCTACAGTTGCAAGCGTGATTAGGGATCCCGATACCGGAAAAAAATATGCTATAAACGATATGTCGCTGATACCGCATTACGCAATGCTGGGCCCGAGGCACACGCTGGGATTACCGCCGAGTGTGACGGCCACAACCGGCATGGATACGCTGACACATGCGGTTGAAACATACATAGGCTTGAGCAACACGATGCTTACGAAACGATATGCGGAGCACGCTACGAAGCTTGTGTTTACAAATCTCGAGGCCGCGTACATAGATGGAGCAGATATACAGGCGCGTGCAAAGATGCAGCAAGCCAGTTATCTTGCGGGTGTGGCGTTCACTCGGGCCTATGTCGGAAACATCCACGCGCTATCGCATGCGATCAGTGGACTGTATGGCACGCCGCACGGCCTGGCGAACGCTGTGTTGCTGCCCATCGTGCTTGAATACTACGGCAAGCATGTTTACCACGCCATCGCGCGTCTGGCCGACATGGTTGGGATAGGTGGTGCGGATGAAGAAGCAAAGGCGCGTGGATTTATAACGGAGATACGTGCGATGAATAAACGCATGGGGATACCAAATACACTCGCCGGACTTAAGAAAAAGGATTTTCATTTCATGGCTGAAAATGCTGAGAAGGAAGCAAACCCGCTCTATCCTGTTCCGGTTATATTTGATCGCAGGGATTTCATACGGATTTTACGAGAGGTGAGTCAATGAAGCTACAAGAGATAATAGAAATGCAACGGCAACACTTTAACAGCAACGCCACAAAACCCATACAACTGCGCATCAAAAGGCTTGTGAAGCTGTATAAAACGATAAAGCGATACGAGACAGAGATCCTTGAAGCATTAAAGGCTGACTTGAATAAGTCCCGTTTTGAGGGATATGCGACCGAGGTCGGTATGGTGCTCGAGGAACTGAAGTATACGATAAACCACCTTGAGGGCTGGGCGAGGCCGAAGATGGTACCGACATCGATCGTACATTTTCCGTCCGTCAGCATGGTGCACAGCGAACCATACGGCGTTGTCTTGATCATGTCGCCGTGGAACTATCCGTTTCTGCTATCGATGGATCCGGTCATCGGTGCGGTTGCGGCTGGCAACTGCTTTGTGCTGAAACCGTCGGCGTATTCCGCTCATACCTCCGAGATCATTAACACGATTATCGCCGAGGTGTTCGAGCCTGAGTGCGGTGCAGTGGTGTTGGGTGGCAGAGAGGAAAACAAAGCCCTTTTGGATGAGAGATTCGATTATATATTCTTCACGGGCAGTACAGAGGTCGGCAAGCAGGTAATGAAGTCCGCAGCAAAGCATTTGACACCCGTAAGCCTTGAACTCGGTGGTAAAAGCCCCTGCATAGTCGATGAAACCGCACATATCAAGCTCGCCGCAAAGCGCATCGTCTGGGGCAAATTTCTTAACGCGGGACAGACCTGCGTCGCACCGGATTACGTTTATGTGCACGCGTCGGTTAAAGACAGATTGGTTTCGGAAATGAAGCGCTATGTAACCGAATTTTTCGGTTTAAGTCCGCTGACCTGTTCTGATTATCCTAAGATAATAAACGCAAAGCATTATGAACGGCTGTGCAAGTTGATGGATGGCGAGACGATCTTAGCCGGGGGTGAATGCGACCCGACTACAAACAAGATCGCGCCGACATTACTCGGTGACATCGGCTGGGCCAGTCCGGTAATGCGTGAGGAGATATTCGGACCTATACTGCCGATAATGACCTACACGGATATAAAGGATGTCGTTACCGTAATAAAATCCAAAGACAAGCCGCTTGCACTGTATCTGTTTACGACCTCGGATGGAAACAAGAAGCGCGTGCTCGGTGAGATCTCCTACGGTGGCGGTTGTGTCAATGACACGATCGTGCATATCGCGTCGTCGTACTTGCCGTTTGGTGGGGTAGGCTCGAGTGGTATGGGCAATTATCACGGGAAATACAGTTTCGAGACCTTTTCACATAAGAAAGCCGTGCTCACAAAATCCAATGCACTGGATATATTCCTGAGATACCCACCTTACAGGGATCATTTAAAGTGGCTGAAAGTGCTGATGAAATAATTTTATATATGGACTAAATTTTAGGAGGATGTAATGATTAAATTATTCAACGAGGGTGTATTTGTAAAAAACGGTAGGGAGGTAATCGCACAGCCGGATGCCACGCTTGATAGAAACGCGGCACGCAAACAGACGATAGCATATAACATATTAAAGGCCCATAATAAATCCGGCAATGACGAGGATTTAAAGATAGAGTTCGATTGTATAGCGTCGCATGACATCACCTATGTAAATATCGTTCAGACTGCAAAGGCCAGCGGTCTCACGCGCTTTCCTAAGCCGTACATACTTACGAATTGCCACAACAGCCTATGTGCGGTAGGCGGCACGATCAATGAGGATGATCACCTGTTCGGCCTCACAGCAGCCAAAAAATACGGCGGCATCTTTGTACCCGCGCATCAGGCGGTTATACACGCATTCATGAGGGAATACGCCGCACGCTGCGGTTCGATGATATTGGGCTCCGATAGTCATACGCGCTATGGTGCGTTGGGTACGATGGCGATAGGTGAGGGCGGTGGCGAACTCGTCAAGCAGCTCTTGAGTAAGACTTATGATGTCGCGTATCCGGATATCGTAGGTGTAATGCTTAGGGGTAAGCCGCAGCCGTATGTAGGCCCGCAGGACGTCGCGCTCGCATTGATAGCGATGGTGTTCAACAGCGGTTTTGTAAAGAACCGGGTAATGGAATTCATAGGCGACGGTATCGCGTCATTGTCCGTTGATTATCGAAACGGTATAGATGTCATGACGACCGAGACCACATGCCTGTCCTCGATATGGGAAACGGATGATGCCGTACGGGAGTATTTCTCGATCCATGGAGATGAAGGCAGATATAAAAAGCTTGCACCCGGAGCGGTTGCATATTATGACCGGTTTATTGAGATCGATCTTTCGAAGATAGAACCGATGATAGCGTTGCCGTTCCATCCGAGCAATGCCGTAACGATATCGGAGTTTAATAAAAACCCCAGTGATATACTACGTACGTTTTTATCTGAATCAGAAGCAGATGTGTTGATGTCCAAGGTACAGGATGGTCGCATCTGCGTAGACCAAGCCGTGATCGCGGGCTGTGCGGGTGGAACGTTTGAAAACCTCTGTATCTCTGCTGACATGCTCGCGGGTAAGGCGATCGGCAGCGACGCGTTTACGATGAGCGTGTACCCGGCGAGCCAGCCGATTATGGACGCGCTGCTTAAAAACGGCAAAGCATCAGAACTGCTGCCGGCGGGTGTTACACTGCGTACGGCGTTTTGCGGTCCATGTTTCGGTGCGGGTGATGTACCGTATCACAACGGCTTTTCGATACGGCATACGACGCGCAACTTCCCGAGCCGCGAGGGTTCGAAACCGGCACAGAATCAAAAGGCATTCGTTGCGTTAATGGATGCGCGTTCGATCACGGCCTCCGCTATAAACGGCGGACGCATTACATCGGCTGCAGAGGTTTGGGAAGATCGTCTGACGGATGCGAAATATCCGTATTCGTTTAATAATGACATATACAAGAACCGTGTTTATTATGGCTTTGACAAGACAGATGCGCAGGCGGAATTCCCGTATGCGCCGAACATTACGGACTGGCCGGAGTTTTCGGCTATGCCGAAGAACATGCTGCTCAAGGTCGCTGCATTTATACCGGATGCGGTCACGACAACCGATGAATTGATACCGTCCGGTGACACCTCATCATATCGTTCGAATCCCGTCGCGCTGTCGAAGTTCACGCTCTCACGCCGCGATCCGGATTATGTAAAACGCTCGGAGGATATCAGGGAGTTGGAGCAGATGCGCAAGCAGGCTTCGGTTGACTTGATAGAGGCTATCAAGGCAGCAGATCCTATGACCGCAAGCGCGATCAAAAAAATCAATGAGTGCTTAGGCGCAGACATTGCCGAAACGGGCATCGGCAGCGTGATATATTGCACAAAGCCCGGTGACGGCTCCGCACGCGAGCAGGCTGCGAGCTGCCAGAGGGTACTGGGCGGCACCGCAAACATCGCAAAGGAATACGCCACAAAACGTTATCGCTCGAACCTCATCAACTGGGGCATCGTACCGTTTACGATAACGGATGAGCCCACGTTCGGCCTGCATGATTTTATCTTTGTGCCTAACATACAAGATTCGGTTAAAAGCGCACCGACGGAGATCAAGGCGTATGTGTTAGCTGGTGACATAAAGGACAGCGGGCCGGCCGAGATAACATTGAACATTCAAGCCATGACTGATGAAGAGAAGCAGATATTATTAAATGGGTGCTTGATAAATCATTACAAGGCACGTTAATAAAATTATAATTGAAAATGGAGAGGGTTCGCTGTGTATGCGAGCCCTCTCCATTCTTATTGTTTTAATGCGTCAATCATTACTGATACCAGAATTCTTTTCCCTATTTCGGGCACAATACCCATATGGAAACTACTAAACCAACACGCGGATTTAAGCGCATCATAATATCGGCGGTGATAGGACTCGCGTCTGGGCTTGCAAATGGGCTCTTTGGTGCGGGCGGCGGTTCGCTGCTCGTGCCATGCATGGAGCGCTTCTTGCATACCGAGACGCACAAATCACATGCTACGGCTATTGCTGTTATATTGCCCATTTCGATCGTGAGTATCTTTGTATATCGACGTACGGATTTTATGCCGTCTATGGCATTCGGATTATCGGTCGGAGGCGTTTTCGGTGGGCTCACAGGGGCTATGCTTCTTAAAAAGCTTTCATCAAACGCGTTGCACAAGATATTTGGGTTGTTTATGATAGCCGCGGCTATCAAGATGATACTGTAGAGGGCTCTATGTGGATTGTATACTTACTGATTGGGGCCATCTCGGGGATCATCAGCGGCATGGGTATAGGTGGCGGTGCAGTACTGATACCGGCTGTGACATTTATCTTCGGCACGGAACAACGTAGTGCGCAGTTTTTAAACCTAATATACTTCGTACCCACGGCGGTTATAGCTCTTATAGTGCATATAAAAAAGGGCAATATCCGAAAAGACGGATTGCTACCGCTAATTTTGTTTGGTGTATTGGGCGGTATAGCAGGCTCGTATGCCGCCGTAATGTTAGATTCCGCTATATTGAAAAAGGGCTTTGGCGGATTTTTGTTGATTATGGGTGTAATGGAATTTCTAAAGAAGGAAAAGAAGCAGAAGGAGAGTACGAATGGACAATAATGAATTTGAAGGCTTTAAAAAGCGTTTTGATATGGCTGATACAGAGACAAAGGTTGAGATGTACGTGTGCACGGAAGGTCTTTCGGCCGCTCAATACAGGGAATTGCTGAGCCTGTACCCAATAAATAAGATAGACCTTTTAGAGGCAGCACTCGGATAGTCTGTAACCACGACAGCCTTTTTGAATAAACTGTAATTACATGTAAAACATTCAAAAAGGCGGGGAAGCATATGCAGTATTATTACGGTGAAAAGAATCTGCTGCGCGCATTGGACGAAGCGGATTTCTGGATGCATCAACAGGTTGAGCATACACAGGTAATACAAGCCGTCACACCAAATCTGGAACCGGAATATGTAACAAAGTTACAGCAATACGGTTTGGAGTTTGGAAGTAACCATGCGGAGGTCGTAAAGTACATCGAGAGCGCTACGCGATCAAAGGGCATGGTCAGTAACTCGATAAAGATGGGTATGATGGAGGCCATCAAGCAAAGCATAAACCTAAGTGGTATGTTTGTGACGTTCCTGCAGGATATGCTGCAAAAGAGTGCGGTAGTCAAGGCTAATCAAACCTCGCAGACGGTCATACACCATATCATACGCGAGTCGCAATACTTCATAGGTATCGACCAATTGATACTGTCATAATGCAACCCACAATATCAGTCAGCAAAGGCTGCGGCAAAACATTGCCGCGGCCTTTTTTTGACCTGTAGATGCGCTATATAATGAATGTTGTATTTCATAAGAAAATGATATAGAATCATTACAAGAAATAGGAGTAACAAATCCATGGAGGGACATTTATGACGATGATAAGCAATGTGGGTACATCGATATATCGCGACGTTCAACCGGCGGTATACAAGGGTTCATTCGATAGTCGTTTGTCACCGGACAATAGTTTTGTGCTCGCTGTGAGGTCATCGATTAGCCCGGAAGCAAGGGACATGTATCAAAATCTAAAGAATCCGAGCATGCATGAAACAATTCAGCTGTCGGAGAAGAAGGATATGTAATTTTAATGGAGGCGGGTTATGTTTTCGGTCAATGTATTAAGCTCCGGCGGTATCATACCAACTTACAGGTGTCCGGCTGAGTGTCGTCATTGCCTGTACAACTGTTCAAAGGAGATGGATGAGCATTACATCACGCCCGCACAGAGCGAGTTTTTATGTGAAACACTGTACAGGCTCAAATGCCCGTCCGCGCATATCGGTGGTGGCGAGCCGTTTCTAAATGTCGACGGCTTAGTGGCGTTACTGCGATCAATGAAGCGTTACGGCATCGTGCTGGATTATATAGAAACAAACGCCGCATGGGTCACCGATGACGAGGATCGGGTATTACGCATCTTGGAGCGGCTGCTTCAAGAGGGTGTCGAATGTATAATGGTATCGGTGGATCCGTTTCATGTGGAGTACATACCACTTGTAAAGCCGCTACGTTTGATACGCTTGTGCAAGCAGGTCGGCATGCAGTATTTCATATGGAAAGAGGCATTCTTGCGCTCGCTCTCTAAGCTCGACGTGAACCGCACATATACACGCGAGGAAATAGAAGCAAAACTAGGCAAGGAATACATAGTAAAAACTGCGAAGAACTACGGGCTCGGCTTCAATGGCCGCTCGCTCGCGCTTGCGCATGAGTTTATGCAAAGGCGGCCGCATACCGATTTTACTAACGGGCAATATGGACCCTGCAGGGAATTGCATGCGGTTACACATTTCCATGCGGACTATAATGCACGCTTTATCCCTCCGGGCTGTACAGGTCTCGGGGTGGAGCTGTCCGATCTTAAAAACGGCGTAACGATGGAGCGCTATCCGGTGTTCTGCACGCTCGCGGAGAACGGTATCGGCGGATTGTTTGAATATGCGTTACGTTACGGCTTCAAGCCGCATGAAAAGGGATATGTCAGCAAATGCGATCTTTGCTTCGACATACGATACTTCCTCGCACATGACGCACGCGTAGAATACAGCAGGGATATTTATCCGATAGACTTTTATATACATGGCGTAGGGAGGGATTGACCATGCGCGCAGCCGATATCTCGGAGAAGATGAACGCGTTTTGGCAGCACGAATATACCGGGGAGCCTTGTGTCGCTGTGACGGCTTATCAAGCGTCCGCAGATGAGCAGCTTTTCTCACGCTTCGGTTCGGAAGGGAATTTGAGTTTTGAACAGCTCTGGCCGTTACTAAACAACCCCGAGCATTTATACAGGCATAATCTACGCAAGATGGACCATACACTGTATTTCGGTGATGCGATACCGTCCGTCTTCCCAGATTTCGGAACGGGTGGACATGCCGCATATTTCGGCTGCCCGTTTGAGTTACATAGCGATACGGTCTGGTTCCACCCGTTTCTAAAGGACTACAGTGAAGGTCTCGAATTTTCTGCGGATAACGAGGTTTTGCGTGCGCAAATAGATTTCATCCGTTACTGTGCGGCTAAGCAACCCGAACACGGATACATGATCGGCATGCCGGACAATTGCGGGAGCTTGGACGCGCTCGCACACATCAGGGGTAACGAGGGGCTGTTATCTGATCTGATCGAAGAGCCCGAGGCCGTAAAGGCATCGGTCGCAAAGATCGTAGACGCGCTCAAGACCACGGGTGACGCGATGTATGCGCAGACATGGGAGCTCAATGGCTCGGGCTCCGTGCAGAGCTGGATGCAACTCTGGGCACCCGGTAAGCTAATGCAGCTACAATGCGATTTCTCAGTGATGATCTCGCCCCGGATGTATGAGGAATTTGTGATGCCGGAGCTACAGGCGACCGTGGATTGGTTGGACTACAGCATCTATCATCTGGACGGCATGGAGCAAATCAAGTTTCTGGATATGCTGCTGTCGATAAAGCGCCTGAACGCGATACAGTGGACACCGGTTGTAGGGCAACCGCCTACGTCTTATTTTATTAAGGAACTTAAGCGTATACAGGATGCGGGTAAGGGACTGGTACTGCTGCCGAATGTCGACGAGCTTCCGTTTCTGACCGAGCATCTGAAACCGAATGGAATAAGGTTAGTACTATCGGCGGATTCGGCTGAGCATGCCGAGGCGATAATAAAGAGTGTTTCGGGCTGGAGGTAAAATATGGGTTATAAGGGATATGTGGAGATAGACGGGCAGCATGCAGATATGCTGATGGACCTTGGCGTGATGAAAGTCGCCAAGGGTGAACACGTAAGCATAAACGAGGCTGGTAAGGAAGTAGCCATACTTATTTTGTCCGGCGCATGTCAGATCTCTTGCTACACTGCGGATAACGCAGCATGTGCATATAAGATGTCACGCGAGAGCCTGTTTGATGAGAAGCCGCAGGTATTACATGTCTGCGTAAATACAGCGATTGAGATAGAAGCCGAGGTTGAAACGGAGTTGCTGATATTAAAAGCGGAGAATGACGCTTCGTTTGATCATGTATTCTATGACCGCGCGGATATCAAGGAATATATCCTCGGTGAGAATGTGATGGAGGATACCTCAAAGCGAGTGATCCGCGATATCTTTAACTACGAAAACGCGCCATATTCGAAGCTCGTAGTCGGCGAGATCATCAATATGCAGGGCCGTTGGTCGAGCTATCCGCCGCATCAACATCCGCAACCCGAGGTGTACTACTACAGGTTTGACAAGCCGCAGGGCTTTGGCTGTTCGGTGATCGGAAACGATGTATACAAGATCACACACGATTCCGTTTCGTGCATACCGGGTGGATTGAATCATCCGCAGGTATCCGCACCAGGATATCGGATGTATTACTGCTGGGTCATAAGGCATCTGGACGGCAATCCATGGGAAATGACGCGGATATTTGACCCGGAACACAAATGGGTACTTGATTGATATGGCCGCGAGGAGTGAGCGCGTAACGAAGTTGCGTGAGCACGCGTTATCAAATGTAGAGCGTGTGATGGCGGCGGGGTTAAATACTGTGGAATGGCGATATTTCTTTGAAAAGGGATATATAGACAGCTATTCAATGGAGATACATACGGGATGCCGTTATGCGATGGCGGTACAGCATATGCTCGAGCATGTATTACCTGTGATCGACGAACGCGAGCTGCTGGTGGGCAAGCCATCCGGACGCATGTTAACTGCAGACGAGGCTGCCGAATGGGCCCTGATACAGAAATACTCTAAGCCGGCAAAGCCACGCAGCGACGGTCAGGCTTCGCATATGGCAGTGGATTATGAGCTGTTGCTCGAAAAGGGTGCAATGGGCATCATAGCGGATATCGAGATGCGTATGGATGCTCTGGACATAGCGATACCGGAACAGCTTGAACAGTATAGTTTTTACAGGAGTTGTGTCATTGCGTTGCAGGGGTTGATAAACCTTGCAAACAGATACGCTGCGTACTCGAAGGAGCTCGCGGACCAATGCGCGGACGATGTACGAAAGTATGAACTACTGAAGATATCGGAGATCTGTGAGCGTGTACCGGCATATCCTGCGCGCAACTTCTACGAGGCAGTGCAGTCCGTGCATTTCCTGACCTTTGTTTTGTCGGCGAGTGTTCCGGGTGGACTGTATCAGCTTGGGCGGCCCGATAGGTATCTGTATAAATATTACAGGCAGGACATAGACAGTGGGGTCATTACGAACGAACGCGTACAGGAGCTTATAGACTGCCTCGGCATCATCTATAACGAGTATATACCGGGTGGGCTAGCTGTGGGTTTGATGGTTGGCGGTCGCGACGCGAACGGCAATAATATCGAAAACGAGCTCACGCATATGTTTGTCGAGAGCGTGCGTAACGTTGGTATGATCTATCCTGGGGTGGGGCTCTGTTATACGACCCAGACCTCGGATTTGCTATTGAAGCTGAGTTGTGAGGTGTTGTCGGAGGGTCATTCACACCCGGCGCTGTTTAATGACGATGTGATCATCAAAGGGCTTGAACACTATGGGTTGCCGTATGCAGAGGCCTGCGAGTACATACACAGTACCTGCGTCGAGATCACACCGATAAAGTCATCGGCCTGTTGGGTTGCGAGCCCGTATACGAATTTACCACAGCTGTTATTGGATACGATAGATGGTTTTGTAGATGGATGTATGTGTGAAAGTCAACAGGTTAACTACAATACATTTGAGCATGAATATTTCGAACGACTGGCAAAGCATATCAGAGTCAACCTGATTGAGCAGAACGCAATTCGCATAGAGCGCACGTTACATTTCTATGATCCGTTACTGTCCTGTTTTGTAGAGGATTGTCTCACAAACGGGACGGATATCGAGCACGGCGGTGCACGTTACAACTGGATCATGCCATCATTTGTGGGGATCGCAAACGCGGCGGACGCGATGCATGTAATCAATGAGCTCGTGTTCAAGCATCGCTACTTCGGTCTTGCAGAACTGAAGACAATGCTCGAAAGAGACTTTGAGGGATATGAGGCACAGCGAGCAATGATCTTGAACAAGGTCTCAAAATACGGCAACGATGATGATATTGCCGATGCATATGTCACACGTATAGCGGAGCATATAAAAACCGAGTGCGAAAAATATTCCACGGTCCGAGACTGTAAGCTGATCCCGAGCTTGTTTTGTTGGATTATGCACGAGCGCTTTGGGTCTGAGACAAACGCTACACCAGACGGCAGGAAAAGGGGATTCCCACTCGGTGACGGTTCAGGGCCCGCGCAGGGTAAGGAGAGAAACGGCCACACAGCGTCGGTGCTATCGAGTACGAAATGGGAGCATTACCCGTTCATAGGTGGCGTTGCGGTGAACATGAAATTCTCAAAGAAGCTGTTCGCACAGGATAGCTATGACAAACTCGAAGCGTTGGTCAAGACCTTTATGGAGCGCGGCGGTTTTGAACTACAGGTAAACGTAGTCGACAGGGAGACCTTGTTGAAGGCCAGAGAGAACCCCGAGCAATATGCGGACCTCGTGGTGCGTATCGGTGGATACAGCGATTATTTTGTGAGGCTGTCACCTGCTATGCAGCAAGAGGTCATCGAGCGAAGCGAGCATCAGATATAAATGGGCATGGACATGAATAGATTGAATGTCTTTAACATTCAGCGTTTCTCAGTACACGACGGCCCCGGGATCCGAACCACGGTCTTTCTAAAGGGCTGTGGGCTACGTTGCGTATGGTGTCACAACCCGGAGTCCATCCCGTTTGAACCGCTCTTACAGTTCTATAAGGACAAATGCATAGGCTGTGAAACCTGTAAAAGGGTCTGTGAGGATTTTCA
Organism: uncultured Defluviitaleaceae bacterium; assembly: GCA_964621475.1. GTDB lineage: Bacteria > Bacillota > Clostridia > Lachnospirales > WQUN01 > CAYURR01. Next base: position 27,128 of record CAZUNC010000010.1, read on the forward strand.
TGACGGCGCTCAGCTTCCGGTGTTTGAAAATTATCCATATTTGAGTGGAAAATGCTTCGAATGCGGGAAGTGTATCAACGAATGCCCGGCCAGCGCACTCGTGATGGTCGACAGGCATTACGATATCGACGAGCTTTACGATATCGTGCTGCGGGATCGGATATTCTATGAGAAGTCGAGCGGTGGCGTGACGTTCTCGGGCGGCGAACCGTTATTGCAATATGAGGCATTGGTTCCGCTTTTGTGTATGCTTAAATCCGGAGACAAGCCCGTGCATATCGCTGTTGATACCGCTGGGTATGTGAAATGGACTGCATTTGAGGCTGTGCTGCCGTATACGGATCTGTTTCTGTATGATATCAAAGCCATAGATCCCGCCCTGCATGAGAGGGGGACATGCAGGGACAATGCCCTGATACTCGATAACCTCGAAAGGCTCTATGACACGGGAAGGCAGGTCGTTGTAAGGATACCCGAGATACCGGGTTTTAACAACAACCCCGAGTGCAAACAAGAAATCGTTGATTTTCTCAAGCAATACCCGAGGATATGGGACGGCAATAGTTACGAATACATGCCATATCATAACCTGGGCGAGGGTAAGTATGCTGTGTTAAACATGAAGTATGAAATGCATGAAATATTAAACGTTTGAGGAGGGGCAATATGGTAATGACGACTGCGC
>CAZUNC010000011.1:0-27591 GCA_964621475.1 uncultured Defluviitaleaceae bacterium
AGAATATGGAACGTTCTTGCGGTGTGCTGGTTCATCCGACATCATTTCCGGGTAAATACGGTATTGGTGACCTGGGTGATGGAGCAATGGAATTTATCGAATTCCTTAAAAAAGCCAAGCAAAACCTCTGGCAGGTTTTGCCGCTCGGCCCAACAAGCTTCGGGGATTCGCCGTATCAGAGCTTTTCGACATTCGCGGGCAATCATTACCTTATTAGTCCCGAGATATTGATTTCCGAAGGCTACATCACGCCCGAGGATACGCAAACAGAGCTTGAGTTCGATCCGAGACGCATAGATTACGGCCCTGTGATTGAGTACAAGATGGGAATGCTGAAAAAAGCCTACGCTACATTTAAAAGTAGAGCGACGAAAAAGCAAAAGGACGGATATGCTGCGTTTTGCGAAAAAAATGATTATTGGCTCAAAGACTACACATTATTCGTCGCTATAAAAGACCATTTCATCGAGGAACGCCGTAACACCTTCGAAACAGAGGCATACAAGTCCTACAAGAAACAGAACGCCGAGTATCTCACAAAAGAACAGACCGATGACTATTTCTACGGGGCGGTATGGAACAGCTGGCCCGAGGATCTTGTAAAACGTGACAAGAACGCGCTGAAAGATTGGTATGAGAGATTGGCAGACGAGATCGGGTTCTTTAGCTTTTGCCAATATGAGTTCTTCCGTGAGTGGGGACTTGTTAAGGAATACGCACATGAAAACGGCATAAAAGTCATCGGCGATATACCGATATTTGTCGCGATGGACTCCGCCGATGTATGGGCAAATCCGAAGCTCTATTACCTGGATAGTCGCGGATACCCAACATTTGTAGCCGGAGTGCCGCCGGATTATTTCTCGGCAACCGGGCAACTCTGGGGTAACCCGTTATACGACTGGGACGCGCACAAGGAGACTGGATATAAATGGTGGATCGACCGAATAAACGCTGCACTGTCGGTCGTGGATATATTACGCATCGATCATTTCAGGGGTTTTGAGGCGTATTGGTCCATACCGTACGGCTCACCTAATGCAATCAAGGGCACATGGGAAAAGGGGCCTGGCAGCGAATTTTTTAAGGCTGTAAAAGAAGCGCTCGGAACCCTGCCAATCATAGCGGAGGACTTGGGCGTTATCACGGACAAGGTCACAAAGATCCGCAAAGATGCAGACCTGCCGGGTATGAAGGTACTGCAGTTCGCGTTCCCATCTGGCAATGGTAACGACTCCCTGCCGCATAATATAACGGATAGCAACACTGTCATCTACACGGGCACGCATGACAACGACACCTCATTAGGTTGGTACACAACTGCCACTGAAAAAGAAAAGGACTACTACCGCCGTTATATGAACGTATCGGGTGACAATGTCTCATGGGATCTTATAAGGCTTGCGTTTTCATCGGTAGCGGATTATGCGGTTGTTCCGATACAGGATGTGATGTGCCTCGGAACGGATGCACGCATGAACATACCGGGCACGCCTGCGGACAACTGGCAGTTCAGATATACGAGTGACATGCTCAAGGATGAAATGGCAGATGGTCTCGCGTATCTTGCAAAGCTGTTTAGGCGCAACTGGACCGAAGAGGATGTGGCAGCCGAGGAGGCGAGCGAGGAAACAGACATGGACGAGGAAGCTCGCGGGAAACTTGAACGGTTAAAAGCCGGTTGGAAGAAAGAGTAATAAAAGTAAGAGGATGTGAAGTTATGATACAAGCGGGCTATATAGTACCGCATCCGCCATTACTCGTTCACGAGGTGGGCGGTGGGCGTGAATTGGAATGCATGGAAACACTGAACGCGTATACAGATATCGCAAAGAGGATCTCTGTTTTGAAGCCGGACACGATCGTTTTTATATCACCGCATGCAGATAGTTATGCGGATTGTTTTTGCATCGGTGGAACAGACAATCCGGAAGGGATGTTATACGGGGATTTCGGAGGCTTTGGGGTCCCGAGCGTAAGGTTTTCGCAGCGTTGGGATGACAGTCTTGCACACAAGCTTCAGAACCTTGCGCGTGAACAGGATTTCCCGGCAGAGGTTTTATTAGCCGGTCCGCTCGATCACGGCTGTATGGTCCCGCTGTATTTTATCAATGAATTTTATAAAAATTACAAGATGCTGCGCGTATCGATATCGGGTCTTGCTCCGCAGGAGCATTTCCAAATGGGCGCGATATTAAAGCAGGCTATCGAGTTGTCAGGAAAAAAGACCGTAATCGTAGCGAGTGGGGACCTTTCTCATAAGCTAAAGGAAGATGGTCCGTACGGGCTTGCGCCCGAAGGAGCAGAGTTTGATCAGAAGATCATAAACGTAATGAAAAGCGGTGACTTGAGCGGATTTATGGGTTTTGAGACAAATTTTTGTCAAAAGGCCGCCGAATGTGGACTGCGTTCATTTGTGATGCTGAGCGGAGCGTTAAAGGATGAACGTTTCTCGACACGCTTCCTGTCTTACGAGGGTACTTTTGGCGTGGGTTACGCGATCTGCGAGTATATGATACAAGGCGAAAGCACTGAGCGGAACGAATTAGGCGTTGATGTCTCTGATCCTTATGTCTCACTTGCACGACAAACGATAGAAGCGTATGTAAAAACGGGTGATGTACCTGAAATGGTGTACGGCATATCTGAACAGGATGCCGAGATCATGAAGCAGAAGCGCGCTGGTGTGTTTGTATCGATTAAGAAACATGGGCAGCTGCGTGGTTGTATAGGTACAATCTCTGCTGCTTACGACGATGTGATGACGGAGATAATGGCAAATGCGGTCTCGGCCTCCACACGTGACCCACGCTTTAACCCTATTACAGATGACGAATTGCCGTATCTAAAGATCAGCGTCGACGAGCTGATGCCTGCAGAGAGGATTGCATCGCGATCTGAGCTTGATGTAAAGCGTTACGGTGTGATCGTGACGAGCGGCAGACGCAGGGGACTGTTACTACCCAACCTTGAGGGTATCGATACGATAGACGATCAGGTCGTGATCGCATTACAGAAGGCCGGCATCAGCCCATCTGAGGAATATGAAATGGAACGGTTTGAAGTGATACGCCATGAGTGAGAATAGTTGCGGCAGCTACAAGGAAGCCAGATTTTACGAAGGAGCGGACGGGGGACGTGTTAAATGCGTACTCTGTCCGCATTACTGTAACATAAAACCTGACGGCATAGGCTTATGCGGTGTAAGAAAGAACAATGGCGGTATGCTGTATGCGATGAGTTATGGTGCTATCTCCTCGCTCGCGAAGGATCCGATCGAAAAGAAGCCGCTACGGCGTTTTTATCCGGGTACGTCGATACTCTCAATAGGAAATTACGGCTGCAATCTCAGCTGCTCGTTTTGCCAAAACCATCAGATATCGATGAACAAACCGGAGGCAGAGGGTGATAGATATAAGCCGGAAGAGATCGTGCGTTACGCAATGAATGTAGAGGATCGTAACAATATCGGTATCGCGTTTACCTATAACGAGCCGTTAATCGGTTATGAATTTGTATATGATACCGCTAAGCTATTACGTGAACAGACTCAAGGCGAGTTGAAATCGGTATTGGTGACAAACGGGTACGTAAACGAGGAACCGTTACTCGAGATACTGCCATATATAGACGCGATGAATATCGATCTAAAGGGTATAACACAACGATTTTATAAAGACATAAACGGGCGCCTGGACGAGGTAAAGCGCACAATAACAGTTGCGAGTAGACACTGCCATGTCGAGATCACGAACCTCGTGATACCGGGTGAAAACGACACCGAAGAGGAAATGGACGAGCTCGCTGCGTTTATCGCGTCTGTGGATAGGCAGATGCCACTGCATATCATACCGTTTCGCCCGATGTATAAGATGACAGACAAGCCACCTACCTCGTATGAACTGATATGTAGGCTTGCGGATGTGGCGCGAAAGCGCTTGGAATGGGTGTATGTATGACAGAACAAAATACAGAAGATTTTTTTATTTTAGGCAAGATTGTAAACAAACAGGGGTTGCGCGGAGATGTGCGTATATTACCGGACACGGACGATATCGGGCAGTTTTCAGAGATCAAAAGGCTATGGATCGGATCGGATATAAAAGGCTCAAAACCGGTCGAATATAATATCGAGCGTGTGCGCTATCACCGTAATCTCGTTATCGTAAAGTTCAAGGGTGTAGACGACGCAAACGCAGCCGAAGCTATGCGGGATAAGATAGTATGCTTAGCGCATGACGAGAAGCCGCCGCTTTCAGTTGATGAATACTACTTCAAGGACTTGGTCGGCATGGATGTAGAGACCACGGATGGTGAACACTTAGGTAAGATCACGGATATCACACGCACGGGTGCAAACGATGTATATACGGTCGGTGATGGGCTAATGATACCCGCGATAAAGCAATGTATAAAATCCGTAGACGTCGCACAGCGGCGTATGATAGTGGAGTTACTGGAGGGGCTTAGAGAGCTGTGAGATTTATAGTGATGACGCTGTTTCCGGAGATCGTATACGGATCGATGAATTACAGCATCTTCGGCAGGGCAATGGAAAATGGTGTAGTGTCACTCGAATGTGTAAACATAAGGGATTACGCGTACAACAAGCATAAATCCGTCGACGATGAGCCATATGGTGGCGGGGTGGGCATGGTAATGAGGCCCGAGCCCATATATGAGGCGTATTCGGATATAAAAAAACGCGTCAAGGACGGCACACGCTGTGTGTTTATGTCTCCGGCGGGCAAGGTATTTAATCAGCAAATCGCGCAGGAGCTTTCGCAAGAGGAGGATATAATCCTATTATGCGGGCATTATGAGGGGATCGACCAGCGCGTGATAGACGAGATCGTTACGGATGAGATATCAATCGGGGATTATATACTCACGGGCGGAGAACTCGCAGCGATGACCGTGATGGATGCGGTATCGAGGCTTATCCCAGGGGTATTGGGCAAACAAGAGTCCTTTATGACCGAGAGCTTTTCAGATAATCTGCTCGAGTATCCGCAGTATACACGTCCGCGCGTTTTTATGGGTAAAGAGGTGCCCGAGGTGCTGCTATCGGGACATCATGAGAACATTCGCAAGTGGCGGCATCAAGAATCCGTTCGTATAACGAACGAAAAGAGACCGGAAATGGGGATTAAACAGTTTATGAAGGGAATAATTACAGTATTAGGCAATGACTCCGTAGGTATCATTGCAAAGGTATGTACATACTTATCGGAAACAGGCATCAATATCTTAGACATCTCACAAACAATCGTATCGGGATATTTTCATATGATGATGATAGTGGACATGACCAACTCAAAGCAGCGCTTCGAGGACGTGGCGGAGCACATGCGCGTTTTGGGCAGGGATATCGGCGTAGACATCAAGTTGCAGCATGAGGATATTTTTAACGCAATGCATCGAGTTTAATTAAAGGGGAATAATCTTGATTTCACATATAGAGGTTTTAGAAACAAATAATATGATCGCGGAGGCGAATCTCGATGTGCGTACGATCACGATGGGCATCAGCCTATTGGACTGCGCGGATCAGGATATCGACCGCTTCAATGAACGTATATATGACAAAATAACGCAGTGCGCAAAGGATTTGGTAAAGACCGGCGAGGAGATCGAGAAGCAGTTCGGCATCCCTATCGTGAATAAGCGTATATCGGTCACACCTATCGCTATCGCTGCTGCGGGTTGCAGAACAGATTCGTATGTAAAGACAGCAGAGACCTTGGACAAGGCCGCTAAGGCCGTCGGCGTCAATTTTATCGGCGGTTTTTCGGCGTTGATACAAAAGGGCAGCACTGCGTCGGATAAGGTGCTTACGGATTCGATTGCGGAGGCCTTGTCGGTGACCGAACGTGTATGCTCGTCCGTAAATGTCGCTACATCACGCAGCGGCATTAACATGAATGCGGTCAGGCGTATGGGACGCATCATCAAGGATATGGCCAAGCGCACCGCATATGCGGATTCGCTCGCTTGTGCAAAGTTTGTCGTATTCTGCAACGCAGTCGAGGATAACCCGTTCATGGCCGGCGCGTTTCACGGCGTTGGCGAGCGTGACTTAGTTATAAACGTAGGGGTCAGCGGCCCCGGTGTCATAAAGCGTGCGCTCGAGGAGGTCAAGGGAGCGGATTTCGAAACACTCTGCGAAACGATAAAGAAGACCGCTTTCAAGATCACGCGCGTAGGTCAGCTGGTCGCGCAGGAGGCCTCGAGGCGTTTAAATGTGCCGTTTGGAAGTATCGACCTATCGCTCGCGCCGACACCGGCGGTAGGGGATTCGATCGCGGAGATATTACAGGAGATGGGACTCGAACAAGCGGGTGCGCCGGGTTCGACAGCCGCAGTCGCTATCCTGAACGACAACGTTAAGAAGGGCGGCGTTATGGCCTCGTCATATGTCGGCGGTCTGAGCGGCGCGTTTATACCCGTGAGCGAGGATCACGCGATGATAGAGGCCGCAGTCTGCGGAGCGCTCACACTCGAAAAGCTCGAGGCGATGACCTGCGTATGCTCGGTGGGACTTGATATGGTAGCGATACCCGGTGATACACCCGATGAGACCATCAGCGGTATCATTGCCGATGAAATGGCTATCGGCATGATCAATCAAAAGACTACAGCCGTACGTATCATCCCTGTTTACGGCAAGACGGTAGGGCAGACGGCGGAGTTCGGCGGGCTATTGGGCACAGCACCGATAATGGATGTAAACAAGTTCTCTTGCAAGGCCTTCATCGATCGCGGCGGACGTGTTCCCGCTCCTATACATAGTTTGAAAAACTGATTTTGGAGGCATGCGGATGAAGTTGCCATGGGATAGGTTATACATTAAGATCGGGTTTCATGTAGTCGTTACGGCTCTGGCGATATACGCCTCGATACTCGCGTTGAACGGGTTAATATTCCTGTTTTCGGGTTTTCCGGTTATCTATAACGTGATAACAAGGTTCCTCGCGCGTGTGCTGGACGTATTTTCACCGCTCATTATCGCGCTCGTGATCGCTTATGTATTCGACCCCGTGGTAGACTTCTTTCAGGTACGCTATGAGCGTTTTCGCAGAAAGCACTCAAAAAAGCATATCAAGACAACGTACAAGCACCGTACGGTAGGCACCTTGCTCACATACCTGACGGTGCTTGTTGTGCTTGCGACTATTATTATTTTGCTCGCGCTGTCGTTCGGTCTTAAGTTCAACAGGGACTATACAAAGACCGTCAAGCTGATGATCGATTCTGTACGCATCAACTTTTCGGAGCGATATGCCGCGTGGCAGGTGCGCCTTGAGGAGCTTGGAATCTTAGTATACCTATCTAAATACATCACGGCTGTGATGGGCAGACTTGGGGACGGCATGCAGAATGGACTGGACGGTTTTATTATAAATGTCACGCAGTTAGGCAGGGTCATCATAAATGTTCTTTTGGGTACGATACTCGCGTTTTATATACTATCGTCAAAGGAGTTTGTAATAAAAAAGACCACGGAACTATCTAAGCTGTTCCTACCTAAAAGAGCATATCGCGCATTACGCGCCGTCGTGTTGGATATACATGGTGTTGTATCGGGTTATCTGCGCGGCCAAATTATCGATGCCGTTATCATGGCTACGTTGATTACAGTCTATCTATCGCTGATCGGTGTTGATTTTGCGCCGTTTATCGGTATTTTCTCGGGCTTTTCAAATCTCGTGCCGTTTTTCGGAGCATTGATAGGCTTTGTATTGGCTGTTATAGCGGCACTCTTGAGCGGTGACCCGTCAAAGGCAGTGCTCGCGGCGATAGGCATCATCGCGCTGCAACAGCTGGACGCGTATTTCATCATCCCACGTGTCGTTGGTAAGAAGGTTGAGATCAGTCCGTTCCTTGTGTTGTTGTCACTGTCTGTAGGCGGGGCTCTGTTTGGATTTTGGGGAATGTTATTTGCGGTGCCGCTCTGCGGTGTACTGAAGATTTTTATGGGTAAGTTTATAGATTATATGAGGAGGAAACGTTATGCACAAACAGATGCTCACAAGCGGGGAGAACAGCTGCTACGGGAAGGACAGCCGCTGGAGGATGCGTCGAACCCTGGGTGAAGAATGGCTGGATGCCGTCGTACCGGGCTCCGTATATGCGGACTTGCTGCGTCATGGCAAGATGGAGGACCCATTCTGGCGTGACAACGAACTGAAGGCGTTTGAATTGATTAAAGAGGATTACACCTATGAATGCGTGTTTACAGCCGATGAGGAGCTGTTCGAATGTGACGCGGTAAGGATTGTCTTTGAAGGGCTCGATACGATCAGCGCAATATATTTAAACGGTAAAATGGTAATGAAGACCAATAACATGCATCTCAAGTATGAGATGACTATAAAAGACATGCTCAAGCGTGGCGAGAACACGTTGCGTATTGACTTTACCTCGCCGATAGACTACATACTCGGCATGGACAAAAAGCTCCCAGGCTGGGCATCATCGGATGCGACACCGGGCTTTCAACATCTGCGTAAGGCCCACTGCATGTTTGGATGGGATTGGGGTCCACGTCTGCCTGACATGGGTATATGGCGGCCATGTTATATACTGGGCATCACGAAGGCATATATGGACAGTGTTCAGATTCATCAAACCCATGAAAATGGCTCTGTGAGACTCGATTGCGTGGCTTCGTTTACGAGTTTATTGCAGGGTAATCATATGCATACGCAAGGTGGTGCGCTCGATGGTCTGAGGATAAGCGCGACACTAAAGTCTCCGGACGGTAAGCTGTACACGTCTGTTGCATCCGAAACCAATCCGTGCATATCAATCACGGTAGACGACCCGCAGCTCTGGTGGCCGAATGGTATGGGTAAACAGCCGTTGTATGAACTCAGCGTATCGGTTTCGGAACAAGAGAGCGGCGAGGTATTAGATACATGGACGCGCCGCATCGGTTTGCGTACGCTCACGATCAAGAGGGAAAAGGACGAGTACGGCGAGAGCTTTTGTCATGTCGCAAACGGTGTGGATTTCTTTGCGATGGGCGCAGACTATATACCTGAGGATAATATCCTCGCGCGCGTAACACCTGAGCGTACACGTAAGCTGCTGGAGGACTGCGTACTCGCACATTTTAACTGCATCCGTATATGGGGCGGAGGCTATTACCCGGATGATTGGTTCTTTGACATATGTGACGAGCTCGGCTTGGTCGTGTGGCAGGATTTCATGTTTGCATGCGCGATGTATGACCTCACGCCCGAGTTCGAGATGAATATCCGTATGGAAGCCTATGACAACATAGTCCGCTTACGTCATCACGCGTCACTGGGTCTCTGGTGCGGCAATAATGAGATGGAGATGTTCCAGCAGATGTCTATGATGGCCGAGCTCTCCACACCGCTACGTGTGATGATGGGACAGCCCGCAGACAATCCGTTAGGTCCTCGCAGACACTCGCATATGGCCGACTACATCGTTATGTTTGAAAAGCTATTACCCGAAGCCGTGCGTTCCAGTGATCCGCAGACCTATTACTGGCCCGCATCGCCATCGAGCGGCGGCGCATTTGACGCGCCGAACGATCCTAACCGCGGGGATGTGCATTACTGGGATGTCTGGCATGGCGAAAAGCCTTTTACAGACTATAGAAATCACTATTTCCGCTATGCGTCTGAGTTCGGGTTCCAATCCTTCCCATGTATCGAGACAGTAGAGAGCTTTACATTACCAGAGGACCGCAATATTTTCTCTGCGATAATGGAACGCCATCAACGTAACGCATCCGCAAATGGCAAGATATTAAACTATCTCTCACAGATGTATCTGTATCCGTATGAATTTGAAACCCTGCTGTATGCGTCACAATTGCTGCAAGCTGATGCGATACGTTACGGCGTCGAGCATTGGCGCAGAAACAGAGGCCGCTGCATGGGGGCGGTGTATTGGCAGTTAAACGACTGCTGGCCTGTGGCTTCATGGGCATCGATCGACTACTTTGGACGCTGGAAGGCACTACATTATGTGGCGAAGCGTTTCTTTGCGCCGGTGATGATATCTGCTTGTGAAGAGGGCTTACTCACACAGCGTGGCAACATTAACGCGTTTTTGGAAAAGCCGATCACAAAGAGCGTGCGCATCAGCGTTGCGAATGAAAGCGGAGAGGCAGTCTCAGGAACTGTGATAATATGCTTGCGTGATAATGATGCGAACATCATTGAGGAGTATCGCGAAGACATAATCGTCGAACCTCGTTCGTCAAAATGGCTTGATACGATTGATTACCCCGATGCGGATACGGATAAACATTATGTAAGTTATGACTTTGTCTCTGGCAGCACAGAGGGCTCGAGCGGTAATGTGGTATCAAGCGGCACGGTATTGTTCAGCGCGCCAAAGCACTTTAACTTCAATAAGCCGAAGTTTACTATCGAGGTAATCGGTGATAGCGTGACGGTAGCATCGGATACCTATGCACGCTATGTGCAGATCATTACAGATGATCCGGATGCGGTATTTGAGGATAACTTCTTTGACCTAAATGCGGATAGCCGAACTGTAAGGCTTTTGCGAGGGACAAAGGCCTTGGATGTCGAAAAGATACGCGTACGCTCTGTGTATGATATAGGCAGGTAAGCATTTTTTACCACGGATAGCGCTAATTATATCGCGCTTTTCCGTGGTATTTTTTTGCCGCCTCCGCATCTGCGTTTAATCCAATTATTTGACTCATTCATTAGAAATGTCTATAATGTTTTCAATTGTAAATTTCTAACAAGCATGTACCAAGGAAGTAAGTTTATACCTTATAAAAGCCGAAGGGATGCCTGAATAAATGGAGAATAAACCGGATTACAAGAAGCTGTCGATGGAGTGTCACGCAAAATGGCGCGGAAAGCTCGAAGTGGTATCACGCGTACCGGTCACAAATAAGGACGAGTTGTCCGTCGCGTATACACCGGGTGTTGCAGAGCCTTGCTTAGCTATATCCAAGGATGTTTCGCTTTCGTACACATACACGCGCAGATGGAATACCGTAGCGGTTGTCACGGACGGTACGGCTGTCTTGGGCCTTGGAGATATCGGACCTGAGGCCGGTATGCCCGTTATGGAGGGCAAGTGCGTATTGTTTAAGGAATTCGGAGGGGTCGATGCGATACCGCTTTGCATACGTTCAAAGGATGTCGATGAGATCGTAAAGACCGTAAGCCTGCTCGCGGGCAGCTTCGGTGGTATTAACCTCGAGGATATCGCTGCGCCACGTTGCTTTGAGATCGAGAGACGCTTGAAAGAGGTCTGTGACATCCCGATATTCCATGACGACCAGCACGGTACAGCTGTGGTAACCCTTGCGGGTCTCACAAACGCAATGAAGCTCGTAAAGAAGAAACCAGCCGATGTATCCGTTGTGATCTCAGGTGCGGGTGCGGCGGGTAATTCGATCGCGCGACTGATGATGTTAGCCGGTTATAAGGATATCGTGCTCTGCAACCGTAAGGGTGCGGTGACCGCCGATGTGAAGTATGACAATGACGAGCTTAATACAATAGCCGCCATGACGAACCCAAATCGCAAGGCCGGTTCGCTCGCAGATGTGATGAAAGGTGCAGATATCTTCATCGGTGTTTCGGCACCGGGTATCGTCACCGAAGACATGGTGAGCTCGATGGCAAAGGATCCGTTAATCTTTGCGATGTCGAACCCCGTGCCCGAGATCATGCCCGATCTGGCTGCAAGGGCCGGTGCGAGGGTTATAGCGACAGGACGTTCGGATTTTCCAAATCAAATAAACAATGTACTTGCGTTCCCTGGGATATTCAGAGGGGCGTTGGATGTATTGGCAAGTGATATCAATGATGCGATGAAGTTAGCGGCTGCGCACGCCTTATCGGCGGCGATACCAGACGATGAAATTCGCGAGGATTATATTATCCCGTCGCCGTTTGACAAGTCCGTGGTCAAAATCATGGCCGAGGCTGTCGCACAGGCTGCAAGGGATTCAGGCGTGGCAAGGGGATAGACTAATAGCGATTACTACAAAATTTTGAGGAGGCCATTATGTTAAACGTAGCAATGATCAGCTTTTGGCATGTACATGCGGATGGATACGCAAGGGAGTTTAGCGAGAACGAGAATTCAAGAATATCTGTAGTTTGGGACGAGAACCCAGAACGCGGAAAGGAAAAGGCCGCACAGTTTGGGGTAGACTTTGAGGCCGATCTGGATACGTTGTTAAAAAGGCCCGATGTGGATGCCGTATGCATAACCACACCGACTGCAATGCACAAGGATGTAATGATCGCCTGTGCAAACGCAAAGAAGCATATCTTTACCGAGAAGGTACTTACTTTGACAAACGAGGATGCCTATGCGGTCAGAGATGCTGTTATCAACAACGGTATCAAGTTCCTGATTTCGTTCCCGCATCGTACATTTCCGGAAAACCTGCTTGCTAAGAAGATCATAGACGAAAAGCTGATTGGTGATGTAACGCTGTTGCGTGTTCGCAACGCACATAACGGCTCGTCAAGGGGCTGGTTACCACCACATTTCTATGATGAAAAGGAATGTGGCGGTGGCGCTATGATGGACCTCGGCGCGCATCCAATGTATCTTACGGCTTGGTTGATGGGCAAGCCACTATCAATGAAATCAATATTTACTAAATATACTAAGCATGAGGTAGAAGACAACGCTGTTTCGATCATGGAATATGAAAACGGTGCTATCGCAATAGCGGAAACCGGCTTTGTGTCGGATGCAAGCCCGTTCGCATTAGAACTCTACGGCACGAAGGGTACGTACCTGTTTACAGGCCCGAATCGTGAGGTTCAGGTGCGCCTGTCCGATGAGCCTTCGCCTGTAAATGGTTGGACATCCTCGATTGATCTGCCAAAAGCATTACCGCAACCGATACAGCAGTTCGTAGATGGCGTAATCAATGACAAGCCGATGCTGTTTGATATAAACGATGCAGTGACACTGACGGAAATGATGGTAATGGCATATGCAGGCAGATAAAGACCGCGTAGTGCTGAAGCTCAGCGGTGAAGCGCTTGCGGGCCGAAGCGGCGGGATGTATGACGATGCGGTCATCGATGAGATCGCGGGTCAGTTGAAACGGGTTCAAGCCGAGGGTATTCAGATCTCGCTCGTGGTGGGCGGCGGTAATATATGGCGCGGTGTTAAAGCCAAGCAAGATATGGACCGTACGAAATCCGATCAGATCGGTATGCTCGGTACTGTAATGAATGCGATATACATGAGTGAGCAGTTTAAAAAGTCGGGTCTTTTGTCAACGGTCATGACACCGTTTGCGGTAGGTACGTTCACACAACTGTTTTCAAAGGACCTTGCTCTAAAGCTGATGTCAGAGGGGCATGTGATCATCAACGCAGGTGGTAGCGGACATCCATTTTTTTCTACGGATACCATCACGGCGCTGCGTGCGGCTGAGCTCGATGCGAGCTGCGTGCTCTACGCGAAGAGCGTAGATGGGGTATATGACAAGGACCCATCAAAACACAGCGACGCACGGCGGTTTAAGACTGTTTCATACAAAAAGGTATTGCATGACAACTTGGATGCCTCGGATATCGCTGCGATGAGCATTTCCTCGGATGTGGATATGGATTCGCTGATATTTGGGCTGTTAGACAATAAAGGAAATGTCCAGAAAGACTGCTTGGTTAATGCGTGCTTGCTGGCTGTAGGCAGAAAAGCCGATATCTCAGCTACACGTGTAGCGAAGTTTTTAGAGGAGGAATACGATGGTTAAGTCTTATGAGGAAAAGATGAAAAAGACTGTGGAGAGCTACGAGGCCGAGCTGAACACGATTCGCGCGGGCCGTGCTAATCCGCATGTGTTGGATAAAATTACGGTGGACTATTTTGGTGTAGAAACCCCACTCAATCAGGTGGGTAATGTGTCCGTACCCGAACCACGCCTGATACAGATACAGCCGTGGGATTCCAGTATGCTAAAGCATATCGAGAAGGCTATCCAGACTTCAAATCTCGGCATAAACCCATCAAATGATGGCAAGGTCATACGCCTTGTGTTCCCCGAACTGACTGAGGAGAGGCGCAAGACCCTTACTAAGGAAGTTAAGAAAAAGGCTGAGGACTTTAAAATCGCTTTGAGAAACGTCCGCAGGGACGCTATGGAGGCTTTCAAAAAGGCTGAGAAGAAGGGCGAGATGACAGAGGACGATTTGAAGGATAACGAGGCACAACTTCAAAAGCTCACGGATAAGTATATCGAGGAACTCGAGAAGCGCATGGAAGCAAAGAGTAAGGAGATCATGTCAATATAAGAAATGAAATAGCATTAATCCCCCGATATCATCGAAATGGAGACGGGGGATTTTTTGCAAGAATTCCGAGGTGAAACTATGCCGCGTACTATACCGCAGCATGTAGCTATTATAATGGACGGCAACGGGCGCTGGGCAAAGAAGCGCTTTCTGACAAGGGCAGCCGGGCACCGTGCGGGCGCAAAGGCGCTCAGATCACTCGCAACAGAGGCTGAAAAGATTGGTGTTAAATACCTTACGGTATATGCATTTTCAACCGAGAACTGGAATCGACCTAAAGACGAGGTCGATGCACTGATGAAACTATTGCGCGAATATATACAAGAGTACATCGATGATTCAAATAAAAATAACATGCGTATCAGTGTAATAGGTGATGTAAGCAGATTAGACGATGATCTGCAGGGTAAGATACGTATGCTCGAGGATATAACGAAACACAAGAACGGATTGCATGTCATCATCGCAATGAACTACGGCGGTCGTGACGAGATCACACGCGTAGCGCGAATAATCGCCGATGAAGTAAAAAATGGAGGATTAAATCCGCAAAATATTGACGAGAATCTTATTAGCGCATACTTAGATACAAAGGACATCCCGGATCCGGATCTACTGATACGCACGAGCGGCGAGATGCGGTTGAGCAATTTCCTGCTCTGGCAGTCTGCGTATTCGGAGTTAGTATTCAACGACAAACTGTGGCCGGACTTCACGATCAATGATCTAAATGCGGCTATTGATATATACAACGACCGTGAGAGGCGTTTTGGTGGTCGGTAAGTTTAATTAATACACAAACGGAGGTTTTTTCATGGTAAAACGTATCATCACAGGCATAATCGGCTTTCCGCTGATCGTCGCTGTGGTGTATTTCGGCGGGAGTGTGTTGCAGTTATCTCTTCTAGCTCTTGCACTTATAGGGTTATGGGAGTTCTATACCTGCATGAGTAAACAGGTAAAGCGAATCCATATGATCGGCTTTATCTGCACCGTCGTTTATTACCTCGGTATTAATTCGGTCTACGATAGCTCCTTGTTCTTCATTATGATGACGCTGTTTATTATCTCCGTGCTCGTGTTCATGGTCATCTTTCATGAAAAGATCAATCTCTACGACTCAGCGATAACGATCTTTGGCTTTTTTTATGTCGCGTTCCTACTTTCGTTTATTTACCTTGTACGCATGCATGTCAGGGGACCGTTCTTCGTCTGGCTGATCTTTATCTGTGCGTTCGGTTCCGATACCTTCGCATATTTTACCGGGCGCATATTTGGAAAGCATAAACTCTGCCCGACATTAAGTAAAAACAAAACCGTCGAGGGTGCGGTGGGTGGTGTTGTAGGTGCCGCGCTGATAGCAAGCCTTTATGGATATGTTATTACAAAGGCCTTTGGCGCATCGGTGGCTGATCTTAGGCTTACATTCTATTGCGCTGTGATTGGTACCGCAGGTGCGGTTGTATCGATATTCGGGGATCTCACTGCCTCCGCGATTAAACGCCTCACGGGTCTGAAGGATTTTGGCAAGATATTTCCGGGGCATGGTGGTGTACTCGATCGTTTTGATTCCGTTTTGTTTACAGCTCCGATTGTTTATATGGTCATGATATTACTGATGAGGTTAGGTCTATGAAAAATGTATCGATACTCGGCTCGACAGGCTCAATAGGAACCCAGGCGTTAGAGGTTATTTCAAGCTTATCTACGGCACTTACAGAGAAGTACAAGGTCGTGGGCCTTGTTGCAAACACCAATATCGAGCTACTTGAGAAACAAGCGCGCACCTTTTCACCCGAGGCTGTAGCCATGTATGACGCGTCCGCGGCAAAGGCATTAGCCGAGAGGCTTTCGGATACGTCTATACATGTTTATGAGGGCATTGAAGGTCTCAAAGCCGTCGCTTCGCTCGACAGCGCTGATACTGTGTTGAATGCGCTGGTCGGTAGCATAGGCATTTTGCCTACGCTCGCGGCTATCGATGCGGGTAAAGATATCGCACTTGCTAACAAGGAGACGTTAGTTAGTGCGGGTAGTGTAGTGATGAGGCGTGCACAAGAGAAGGGTGTACGTATATTGCCTGTAGATAGCGAGCATTCGGCTATCTTTCAATGCCTCTGTGGCAATGGCAAAAATGACAATGCATGCCCGATCGATAAAATATATCTCACAGCCTCCGGTGGTGCATTCAGGGGTATGAGCGCTGATCAGACGCGATATAAGACCGCAGAGGATGCACTGAGGCATCCGGTTTGGTCTATGGGCAAGAAGATCACAATAGACTGTGCGACTTTGATGAACAAAGGCTTTGAGGTCATTGAAGCCAAATGGTTATTTGATCTTGAGCCTGCACAGATCGAGGTTCTCATACACCCACAGAGCGTGATACACTCAATGGTTTCGTATCAAGATGGATCAATTATCGCACAGCTCGGATTGCCGGATATGCGCTTACCTATAGCATACGCGCTTACATACCCCAAACGCACGAAAAGCGATTGGCCGCGCGTTGATTTTCTGACATTAAACTCGCTCACGTTTGATAAGCCCGATTATGAGGCTTTTCCATGCCTCGGGCTCGCGTGTGATGCACTACGCACAGGCGGTACCGCACCGGCTATTGTAAATGCCGCGAATGAAGTGGCAGTGACGGCGTTTATCGAGGGACGTATATACTTTTATCAAATACCCGCATTAATAGAAAAGGTACTTTCGTCATACAATGTTATCAGTAACCCAGATATCGGTGATATCCTTGCGGCAGACGAGGCGGCTCGGCGTATGACGATAGAAAACATCTCGGAGGTGTAAACTTGTCAATAATAATTGCTATTTTAGTATTCGGCATAATTGTATTACTGCATGAGTTCGGTCATTATATATCCGCGCGCAGATGCGGTGTGTTGGTCGAGGAATTTGCTATCGGCATGGGACCAAAGATCTATTCGTTTCAAAAGGGCGATACGCTGTATTCAATAAGGTTGCTTCCGTTAGGGGGTTTTTGTAAGATGCTCGGTGACGAGGCGGAGAGCACCGATTCGCGTTCGTTTACGAATAAAACGATGGGGCAGCGTGCGATCATCCTCTCGTCGGGTGCGCTGATGAATTTTATACTCGCATTTGTATTGTTCGCAGGTATCGCACTATTGAACGGCTTTTATGTACCGGCTGTCAGGGCTGTGTTACCGGGTTCTCCGGCAGAGGTGGCTGGCTTGCAGATCGGTGATCGCGTCACAAAGATTAATGGCTCAGGTATCAATATCTTTGAGGACTGGATCTATGCACTCTCTACAATAGACGGCAGACCTATGGACATCGAATACAAGCGCAACGGTCAACTCTATTCGTCCACTATAACCCCATATCGCGATGAAACTACGGGGGAATACAAGATTGGCTATACACCTGATGTCGCGCTCGGCCTGTTTGAAAAGCCCGCCGAGGGATTCAAACGTGCAGGTTTTATTGAGGCGCTCTCGAATGGGTTTTATAAGATATTGTTCTATATAAAGGTCACGATCACTGGTGTGATACGGCTGTTTACGTTCAAGATGAACGTATCTGAGATGTCCGGTGTCATCGGTGTTGTGTCTGTTATTAACGACGCATATACTACGACGATCGCTCAGAGTATATTGTCTATGATATTGACCATGCTGAACCTCTGCGCAGTTTTGAGTGCGAACCTCGGTGTATTTAACCTACTGCCGATACCGGGCTTGGACGGAGGTCGCCTCGTGTTTGTGGGACTTGAATTCATCCGCAAAAAACCTATTTCACCGGAACGTGAGGGCTTTGTGCATTTCATGGGCTTTGTGTTCCTGATACTACTCGCTGTTGTGATCGCATACAGCGATATAAGGAAGATCGTATGACAAACGCAACAATAACAACCTACAGCGGTATACATTTTACTCCGGCGTCACCGAAACCAGAGGATATATCGATACAAGATATCGCCCACGCGCTGTCTTTGTTGTGTCGCGCAAACGGGCATTTCCATGAGTTCTTCTCAGTCGCAGCTCATGCGATAAATTGCTCTGAAGAAGCCAATGCGCGCGGATATTCTCGTAGGGTATGCCTCGCATGCCTGCTGCATGACGCGAGTGAGGCTTATCTGTCCGACATCACGCGCCCTGTAAAGGCCATATTGCCTATATATTTGGAAATTGAAGCGGTATTGCAAAACGCAATCTACAATAAATACCTGAGTGATCCGCTAGACGAAGGCGAACTGGGATTGGTAAAGGCTGTAGACGATGCAATGCTCTATCACGAGTTAGATCATTTCATGAAAAAGAGGATACTGGACGAGGAGCCAATGCTCGTAAGTATGCCGGATTTTAAGTTCAACGGGTTTGAACCAACCGAAAGGCGATTCTTAGAGCTGTTTAAAGCGTTATACGGCGTATCGGGTGATATAACAAAGGGGGGAGCACAGACATGATGCTAATACCAATGCGGCTTAAACGTAGCAGCGTAAGGATCGGCTCCGTCGCGATAGGAGGGGATCATCCGATCCTCGTGCAGTCGATGACAAATACAAAGACCTCCGACGCGGATGCGACCGTCGCACAGATACATCGGCTTGAGGCGGCGGGATGTGAGCTCGTGAGGGTTTCCGTGCCTGATAAGGCATCCGCAGATGCGCTGCCGGATATTATACGCCGCATACACATTCCAATAGCAGCCGATATACACTTCGACTATCGGCTCGCACTCGCGGCGATAGCCGCCGGTGTGGACAAGCTGCGTATCAATCCGGGCAATATCGGCTCGCGGGAACGTGTGGCGGAGGTCGTAAAAGCGGCAAAGGGACGTGGCGTACCGATACGTATCGGCGTTAATGCAGGCTCACTCGAGAAAAATCTCCTCGAAAAATATGAGGGTGCAACGCCAGACGCGCTCGCCGAGAGTGCGATGAATCATGTTCGCATCCTTGAGGAGCTTGATTTTACTGATATCGTAATATCGGTCAAAGGTTCGGATGTGGCGCTGACTGTGGCTGCGTATGAACGTCTCGCGGAGCTCTGCGCATATCCGCTGCATATCGGTGTCACGGAAGCCGGCACGGTATATGGAGGTTCGATCAGATCGGCTGTCGGGATAGGCATCATGTTACATAAGGGGATAGGTGATACCATACGCGTTTCGCTTACGGGTGATCCCGTAGAGGAGATACGCTGTGCAAAGGAGATATTGGAGGCGCTGAAGCTCAGACGCTTTGGGTTTAACCTAATTTCTTGCCCAACATGCGCACGCACCAATATCGACATTCAATGGATCGCAGATAGGCTGCTCGCTATGCGCGACAGGATACCGCCGTATCTGACGATAGCCGTAATGGGTTGCGTTGTAAATGGCCCAGGTGAGGCGCGCGACGCGGATTTTGGTATAACTGGCGGAAACGGTGAGGGTTTGATATTTAAGAAGGGCGAAATAGTCAAGAAGGTGCCCGAGGAACAGCTCATGGGTGCGTTACTCGAGCTCATAGGAATACAGTAGTATTGTTGTCAAGGTTGATGGAAGTTTTGGAGGTATAGATGACGGAAACGGACATCATGGGCATTGTGTCATACATAAAAGAGGTCAGCCCCATATGCGCAGCATTGCTGCGTAAGGCGACCTGGGATGTCAGCGGTAGCACATGCAATGTTTATCTGAGCAAAGCCAATAAGGCAATGCTGTCACGCAAGGAAATAAAACAAGCTGTAAATGATTATGTGTATCATCATGTAAAGACCGGTTTGTCAGTGGATTTTGTCGAAGGAGAATGCGCAACCGGATTTCGCATGCCTGAGATAGAGATAGAGCCCGAGGAAGAAGTATTTACACCGCCTGTGGCCTCGGGGGCGACTTCCGTTGAGAGCTTTCGCCCGAAACCTGCTTGGGGTAATGGGAACCCAGCCAACAAATTCGGAGGCCAGCAGAAATTTCAAAACCGCTCGAATATAAAGATCGAAACCGAAGCGACACAAGAGGATATAGCCTCAGCGCGGCGCTTATCAGACAGCCTTACAAATGACGAGGAGATCACCGTCTGCGGAAAGGTGTTTTCTTCTGATTCGCGTGTGACTAAAAACGGACGCGTACTGATAAGCCTTGACATCACCGACGGATATGGATCGGTGACCGTGAAGGCTTTTTGTAATGCAAAAGCGTTTGAGGAAAAGCTTAATGCAATCGCAAAGCAAGGCAGCAATATCTTGATCAAGGGCAAGGTTCAACACGACACATACGCAAATGAGCAGAATATCATTGCGTCTTATGTAGCTGCCGTTGCGTCGGATGAGGTACAGCGTACGGATAACAGCGAGAGCAAACGCGTAGAGCTGCATCTGCATACACAGATGAGCGCTATGGATGGGATATCAACTGCAAAGTCGTACATCAAGCGAGCAGAGAGATGGGGGCACAAGGCCATAGCGATAACAGACCACGGTGTCGTGCAGAGCTTTCCTGAAGCCATGGAGGCAGCTAAAAAGAGTGGCATAAAGGTACTCTATGGCATGGAGGCATACCTCGTCGACGATATAGGTACATATGAAAACGGCAGGGATTATGCGGAAGGGGAGGCTCCATCCGACAACGGCGCAACCAATGAGGCAGGCCATGTGAATACGGCTACGGAGGAAACCGAGGAGGACAGAGAGGGCAAGAAATCCGCTCCTATCTCAAAACGCGCGGAGCGAAAGGCTGAGAAAAAGAAGAACCGCTATTATCATGCGGTGATATTCGCAAAAAACCTCACGGGCATCAAACACTTGTATGAGCTTATATCGGTATCACATCTCGAGGACTTTTATAGAAAGCCTCTGATAAAAAAGAGCGTGTTTAAAAGGCTGCGAGAAGGGCTGATGATTGGTTCAGCCTGCGAGGCTGGGGAATTGTATATCGCGGTGCGTAAGAACAAGAACGAGGCATTCGTAAACGATCTGTTGGAGTTTTACGACTATTACGAGATACAACCGATAGCAAACAATATGCATCTCGTGCGTAATGGTATCGTTAATTCCGTTACGGAACTCATGGAGATTAACAAACGCATCATAGAATACGGTGAGCTGAAGGGTAAACCCGTCGTCGCAACCTGCGACTGTCATTTCCTTGATAAGGAGGACGAGGTATATCGTCGCGTCATCATGGCCGGAGAGGGATACAAGGATGCCGATCAACAAGCACCGTTGTTTTTCCGTACGACCGAGGAGATGCTCAAGGAATTTGATTACCTATCACCCGAAAAGGCTTATGAGGTTGTCGTCACGAACACGAACCGCATAGCCGAGATGATCGAGCAGATCGACCCGATCCCGAATGGAACATTCCCACCACAGATCGAGGGTTCAGACGATTTGGTCACTGATCTCTGCATGCAACAGGCAATCAGTATATATGGCGATCCGTTGCCTGAGGTTATCGCGTCGCGTATCGACCGCGAGCTCAATTCAATCATCAAGAATGGCTTTGCAGTGATGTATGTCGCTGCGCAAAAGCTCGTAAAACGTTCAGTTGATGACGGGTATCTCGTGGGCTCGCGTGGTTCGGTAGGTTCGTCACTTGTTGCGACGATGATGGGTATCACGGAGGTAAATCCGTTGCCACCACATTATCTCTGCCCGCGCTGCAAATACACGGAGTTTGATTCAGAGGATATCAAGCGCTTTTCAAATGCTATACAGGGTGGCTCGGGCTGTGACATGCCCGATAAGAATTGCCCGGTTTGTGGTTCATCGCTCAAAAAGGATGGGCACGACATACCGTTCGAAACCTTCCTGGGCTTTGACGGCGACAAGGAGCCCGATATAGACCTCAATTTCTCGGGCGAATACCAAGCCAAGGCGCATGCGTATACAGAGGAACTCTTTGGCTCTGAGAATGTGTTCAAAGCAGGTACAATCTCTACGATAGCGGACAAGACCGCGTTCGGCTTTGTAAAGAACTATTTTGAAGGGAAGGGCATGAGCGTCCGTAATGCGGAGATCAACCGTGTTAAGATCGGCTGTACGGGTATAAAAAAGACCACTGGGCAGCATCCAGGTGGATTGATGATTTTACCGCGTGGCAAGAGCATCTATGAATTTTGCCCCGTACAACGCCCCGCGAACGATACAAAATCTAATGTCGTCACAACCCACTTCGATTATCATTCAATACAGGGACGCCTATTGAAGCTCGACATACTCGGCCACGACGTACCGACGATTATTCATATGCTATATGAGATGACGGGTATAGACCCAGTCAGCGTGCCGCTCGATGATAAGCGTGTGCTGTCACTGTTTCGTACGCCCGAGGCGATGGGGGTCACACCAGAGGATATCAACTGCAAAACCGGATCCCTCGGCTTGCCCGAGTTCGGCACGAACTTTGTGCGCCAGATGCTCTTGGAGACAATGCCCGAGACCTTTTCCGAGCTTGTGAGGATATCGGGACTGTCGCATGGCACAGATGTCTGGGCGAATAACGCGCAAGAGTTGATCAAAGACGGCACCTGTACACTCAAGGAGGTCATACCGACCCGCGACGATATTATGGTATACCTGATCGCGATGGGCGTGGAGAAAAAGGCCGCGTTCAAGATCATGGAGAATGTACGTAAGGGTAAGAGCTTGACCGAGGCCGAAGAGGAGACGATGCTTGACGCAGGTGTACCAGAATGGTATATCGAATCCTGTAAGCGGATAAAATATCTGTTCCCAAAAGGTCACGCGGTCGCATATGTGACGATGACCGTGCGCATAGCTTATTTCAAGCTTTATCAGCCATATAGCTTCTATGCGGCGGGCTTCTCGGTAAAGGCCGAGGATTTTGACTACGGTTTGATGTGTTATGGCCCGGAGCGTGTGCGCGCAGAGATCGAGCGTATAAACAGCGCGGAAAATCCAAGTGCAAAGGAAAAGAGTACACTGACCACGCTCGAGCTAGTACTGGAGATGTATGCGAGAGGTCTCGGCTTTGCAAAAATGGATCTGTATAGAGCCGAGGCATCAAAGTTTCTGATTACGGATCGTGGCCTCATGCCACCGCTGTGTTCGATACAGGGCTTAGGTCTCTCCGTTTCGCAGAACATCGTCGAGGCACGTAAAGAGGGTGAATTCTTTTCTATAGAGGAATTTCGAGAGCGTACGAAGGTCAATAAGACCGTCATCGAGCTACTGAAGGAGCACAAGATATTGGATGGGATGCCCGAGACAGATCAACTTACGCTGTGGTGATAGCTAAACACGAGAGGATAACGAGATGGAGACACAAAAGAACGATATGAGCACGACGGTTTCGGAGCTCAGAACTCGGATAATGGACTTTTGCGAGAGGCGCGGCTGGGCAGATGACAAAAATGTTAAGAATGTAACGATGGCTTTGTCTGTAGAGGTTTCGGAGCTAATGGAAATATTCCAGTGGACGCATAGCGATAAGGCCAACGATATCGTGAATGATCCCAAGGGCTATGAGCATGTAAAAGAGGAGATCGCGGATGTGTTCTGGTATCTGATGCGGATATGCGATGCACTGGACGTGGACCTCACACAGGCGATCTTGGATAAGGAACGCAAGAATGCCATAAAGTATCCTGAATAGTTTGAAGTAAAACATATAACGGGGGTGTATAAAATGAAACACAGTCATTTTAGGATCGCGTATGTAGGTGATCGTTATCTTAGCGAGGTTACAGCTAAAGATTTAGAGGTACTAACGCATATCAACATCGCATTCGGGCTCGTGAATAATGGAAGGGTCGCGTATGAACACATCATGCAATACAAGCCGGATATTGAACGTTTACGCACATTGAACCCAGATATTAAGATATTGCTATCTGTAGGCGGATGGGGAGCAGGGGGCTTTTCGGATGCGGCACTGACCGTAAAGGGTTGTGTGGATTTCGCGACCTCTGCACTCGAAGCTAAGCAGGCCTTAAACTTGGACGGTATCGATATCGACTGGGAATATCCGTGCAATAATGACGCGGGCATCGATGCGAGCGCTGAGGACATATACAACTTCACGACGATGATAAAGGCTCTGCGCGACGCGCTCGGGGATGCACTGGTCACGATAGCGGCGGGCGCAGGTAAATACTTCATCGAGGGTACGCAGATGGATGTCGTTTCGCGCTATCTGGATTACGTGCAGATCATGACTTATGATATGCGAGGTGGATTTTCACATATCACGGGCCACCACACGAATCTGTATGAGCCAGATGGTGACGATAGGGTTATAAGCGTAGAGACTGCAGTGGAGGATTTCCATGGTGCGGGTGTACCATATGACAAGATCGTTATAGGCGCGGCGTTCTATTCCCGTCGCTGGAACGATGTCGAGAGTGATATAAACCACGGATTGCATCAAAAAAGCCCCGATGTAGGGGGCTATGGCTACGGATTTACTGAGCTCAAAGAAAAATGCATCGGTGATGATAACGCAGGCATAAACGGGTTTACACGCTACTTCGATGATAATGCAAATGCACCTTTTCTGTTCGACGGCAAAACCTTTATTTCCTATGATGACGAGGTATCGATCAAACATAAATGCCGTTACCTCGCGGAAAAGGGCTTGCTGGGTATCATGTATTGGGAGCATAGCTGCGACCCGAAACGCTACCTGTTAAACGCGATAGCGGAGGGGTTTAAGGAAGTATAAAAATAATAATACTCAACAAAAAAATAATACCACGGATTGGCACGGATTTTATATTCCGTGTTAGTCCGTGGTATTTTTTATAATTAGTCCGCAAGCGTCGGATTAAACAAATGTCTAGGTAGGCCCTCTACCATGATCGGAGTAAGCTCTGATTGGACGAGCGGGCGTACGTATGAGAGGAATTCCTTGGTCACATACATGTTCTCGGTATCGATCCACTCTGCAGGTACAGTCTTTTCGACATTTGCGATATGCGATACATCAAAGAAGCCTGTCGTGCATTGATATGGATCGTTGGACAGCCGCTCAAGCGTGACCATCACGCCAGTAACACCTTCTGATGCGGCCTTGACAGCCGCACCACCTACCTGGAATGCCTCCTCCATATCCACACGCGAGGCTATATGAGAAGCGCAACGCTGCAGCGTACTGAGCTCGATAGCACGCGTCTTACATTCGCTGTGCGTAGCGACATAGTTTGCGAGAAAATGCGCTGTACCGGACAGCGATTTGTGCCCAAAGGAATCAGAGAAGTGTACAGCACCCGTAAGCTCCGAGACATAGCTCTTATCGGCGAGCTTAACGCCCTCAGATACAGCAATGAATACATTCTTCTTTTCCTTTTGCCGCTTTTCTACGATCTTGACGAAATTGTCGAGGTCAAACGGTATCTCTGGCAAGAATAACATGTCCGGTCCTATGCAGTCCTCGGCTTTTGATAGTGCTGACGAGCCTGTGAGCCATCCGGCGTTGCGCCCCATGATCTCGACGATCGTGACCATACGGCTGTCGTATGCAAGACTATCGTAGATGATTTCCTTCGTAATCGCTGCGATATACTTAGCGGCACTGCCAAATCCCGGGGTGTGATCCGTATGCGCTAGGTCATTGTCGATCGTCTTTGGCACGCCGATGAACTTGATGCTCGAGCCGATATGCTCACCGTAGGCCTTCAGTTTGCTGATCGTGTCCATCGAGTCGTTGCCGCCGATATAAAAGAATGCGTCGATCTCCAGTTCCTTTAAGGTTGTAAAGATGTTTTCAAAAGGCTCTTCATCGACTGTAGCTACGGGCAACTTGTAGCGACACGAACCCAAAAATGCGGCTGGTGAACGCTTTAAAAGCTCGATATCGAGATTATCCTTGATTTGATCACGCAGATTAATGATCTGTTTCTTGAGTAGGCCCTGTACACCATGCATCATACCGTAGATTCTGCCTGCGCCCCTGTCCTTTGCAGTCTGGAAAATACCCGCGAGGCTAGAGTTGATTACTGCTGTGGGTCCGCCTGATTGTCCGACCAAGATGTTACCTAACATAGTCTACCTCCATAGTATATATTGAGATTGTCTTATGTCGTCTTACGCCTTGTTGTCGCCTGCGATGTCGGAGCCGCCATGTAGCTGCGGGTAATATGAGCCGAAACGGTATTGCGGTGCATCGTCGAATTCCATCTCGATAACGGTTACACCGGCTATCGTATCCGGTGGATCTTGAGGCAGGTTTTTGAAAATGATCCGATGTCCCTTGTGTTCAAAATCGATCGGGGTACCGTCCTTTACGAAACGAACATATTTTGGTGCGTTCTGATAACCACCAACGCCCATCTGACCGTCCCTGGGCCATATCCAGTTCCATAGATACACGGTCTGGCCATCGCTACTCGCGGCAGTAACACCATTGCCGCCAAAACCGCTGTTCGTCCAACCTGCATTTTTTACCTTTTGACCATATACAGCCTTGCCGTTTTCCTCGAGCCAACGACCCACAGTGGTGAGTGGTTCCACAGCATCTGTCGGCACAGATCCGTCAGGCGCAGGACCGATATTTAATAGCAGATTACCGCCGCCATTTGTGCAGGTGTTCAGCATCTTAATAATACGCTGGGGGTTGTAGCTATACTTGTCGGCCTGTGCAGCGTCCACATAACCCCAACTGATGCCGTTGAAGGTCATACAGGCCTCCCAATCACGATTCTCAGCCGTCAGATGTTCCTCTGGCGTCCCAAAGTCTTCGTTCAATTTGCTGCGGTCGTTGATGATGATGTGCGGCTGTAATGAACGCATATGCTGATTGAGCGAAAGCGAATCCCAACCCTCCCAACAAGTCATCG
Organism: uncultured Defluviitaleaceae bacterium; assembly: GCA_964621475.1. Lineage (GTDB taxonomy): Bacteria > Bacillota > Clostridia > Lachnospirales > WQUN01 > CAYURR01. The sequence continues at coordinate 27,061 of CAZUNC010000011.1, forward strand.
GCAGCGATACATCGTACCAGAGTATGTCTATTTTGCCGTAATTGGTCAGGAGCTCTGTATTTAGATCCCTGATGTATTTACAGAAACGCGAGCGAGCCTCTGTGTCATATGCACAGCGCCATCCGTCCGGATGATGCCAATCCATAAGCGACGAATAAAATCCGATGCCCAAATCGAATTCTCTGCACGCATCTACGAACTCACGTACGATATCACGCTTCGGCCCGTAGTTTACGCTGTTGTAAGGATTGACCTGAGAATCCCAGAGACTAAAGCCCTCATGATGCCGCGTGGTCATGACCATGTACTTCATGCCGGCCTTTTTTGCGAGCGCAGCCCATTCCCGCGGTGCACCGGGCTTAGGTGCAAATGTGTCCGCGAGTTTTTCATATTCGGGTATTGGGATATTCTCGCAGGTCATTACCCACTCATTGCGACCGACCTGTGAATAGAGCCCGTAATGCACAAACATCCCGTAGCGTGCCTCACGCCACCATTTCATGCGTTCATCGCGGGTCTGCGCTATATCTT
>CAZUNC010000012.1:0-27248 GCA_964621475.1 uncultured Defluviitaleaceae bacterium
CGCAACCGAATTCGTCGTTCCCAAGTCTATACCGATATATCCCATATTTACCTCCATTCATCCAATCAATATCTATCTGTTAATCTTCGTCTTTTCAAACCGCTCCGGTGCAAAAATCTCCTTAAATCCCGATGGCTTATACTCCCCACCGAAGCCCATGTCCTCGACTATACCTTTTATCAAACCGCCCTCTTCCTCGGCCAACAGCGTTATATTCAGATGCGTCTTTCCGGAGGGGCGCTCGGGCAAGCCTGTGATCTCGAGCTCACCGATCAGCTTGCAGTCCTCGTATCTATCGTCTCGGTTTATCCGTTCGAGTATACGCATATCAAATGATGTCATATCTCCGGGGTTTTTACCGGACAGTGTGAAGCGATGCGTCTTCTTAGCGAGGGGGTATGGCGTACCCCTGCGCAGCATGCAAAAGAAGGATTTCCGTTCACCCTTTGCACCTGCGGCGATCTCAAGCCCGATGTCATGTGGGATCGTGACCTGAAACTCTACGGTGTAGCTCTCGCTGCTGATATCCGGATGCGCCAACAGTCCCATCTTCATAGCCGCGTAATACGTCGCACCGAGCGAGATATCGAGCGCGGGGCGTTCCGATACATATATCTTGTTCTCATCGTTGAATATGCTTAAAAGCATTTCCTTTACCCATGGCATCTGCGACGAACCGCCCTCGAGTAAAACGCGATCGATATCGTCTGGCTGTATACCGGCCTCGCGTACGGCCTTTAATACAAGCGAACGCGTCTTGTTTATAAACGCCGCGATTAGATCCTCGAATGCATCACGCGTGATCTGCTCTGCAAACGGAGGTATGCAGAACGTAAACGGTATGCGGAAGGTCTTTACGCCGGACAGACGCTCCTTGGTATCACGGGCGCGCATCGACAGTTCGACGAGGTTCTCCGGGGATACGTCGTTTCTGCCCGTCTTGGTCTTGGCTTCGAGTAGGTTATAGCAATGCTCGAGCAGCATCTCGTCGACATTATCACCGCCGTGAAACGCCTCGCCGCCCTCGCATATCACCTGCATCTTTATATGATTATCGTTTTGCTCTGTGACCTTAAAGATCGTTATATCAAGCGTGCCGCCGCCGAAGTCGAATACGAGGATATTTTCGTCGGCCTTTAACATGTGGCGGAAATTGTAAGCGAGAGCGGCTGCCTTAGGCTCCTCTATCAGGCATATCAAATGATCCGACAGCCCCGCTATTTCACAAGCACGCATCGTGGCTTTTTTTGCCGCATCGTCAAAGTCATACGGCACCGATACCACAATCCCCGCTATCTCAGCCTTCGGGTTCAGGTTGTATACGTTTGACACGAGCTCCTTTAATATCATCGCCGATATGTCCTCGGGCAGATATGCGTTACCCGCGATATCGAGTTGTTCGTTTGTGCCCATCTTACGCTTGATCGAGCGTATCGTGCTCTCCGGATATAACTTCATCGAGCGGTAGGCCTCGTCACCGATGACCCATTCGGTTTCCTCTTTGCGGTATTGCACGACCGACGGCATCGGTATCTTGCCGAAACCGTTACTGATATCTATAGGCTCAGGGCGATGGTTCGCGGAGTCCCAGTAACTGATTACAGAGTTCGTGGTACCGAGGTCGATGCCGATAACATACGCGTCCTCGGGCAGCTTGCCCTCCGCCGCTATACGCGCCTTATATTCCTCAAAATGCATATTATCATTCCTTTGATTTGATCATCTGCTTTAGTTCAAACGCCGAGGCCGGGAATATCTCACCGAAACCGAAATCCTTTACCGTAACACCTAAGTCCCCGCCCTCAAACGCAAAGTCGAAGCATAGTTTTGTCGTCCCCTTGGGTCTTGTGGGCAAGCCATCGAGCCGCAGCTCGCTCAATGTATGTACAGCTCCGTTCTTGTCGCGGCGCGCGACCTGTATGCCGTAGTCAATCCCCTGCCCTGTTGGCTGCTGTAAAATAAACATCCGACGCTTTGCACCCTGGCGTTTGAATGTCGAGCGCTCGATAATGGTAATAAAATTCCCACAGAACAGTCCATAATCGAACTCGGTCTTGCTACGGTCCGTTATGCGCATAGGCGGCAGCGCGGGTTGCTTTACTACGCCCAAAAGTGCTGCTGCCTTTATCGCCGCGCCCTCCGAGGCTACGGTTTTAGCGTTTTTATAGAATACTCTGCGGCTGTTTTCAAATATATCGTTCACAACAGCCTTGGCAAAATGCATCTCGAATCCACCGCCGGTGCATATGACGTCTGTGATACACTGGTCGGTACTGTCATCCGTGTCCATAAACCGCTCGAGGAAGTGGAACAGCCTATCCCTAATGCTTTCTATGCCGCGCTCGATCTCGGACTTTGTAATGCTGCGACGATATGGTGGATATATAAAATTCATGTACATGTTTACAGGCTGTTTCGGGTTCAATTCCTTTAGCATCAGATCCTTGTGCCCATACATGAATCCAATCAATTGCTCACGCATGTTCGCATCTATCTTTTGCGGGAAATCCTTGATCAGTAGGTTATAGATACAGTCATCGACATGCCTTATCGAAACGCTTTCGTCCACACACGCATCTACACTGTTGACCTTAATACCCACATGTCCCGATTGGACTTTGTTTATGCTGCCCCGAAGTTCCCTGCTCCCGTAATCAAGCAGCAATATGCTCATAGGCTGTGTTAGTGCCGCAGCGTTTTCATATGCATACTTTGACAGTATACACGCCTTGTTCGGGGCTATCTCAAGTAGCTGATTGCCGTACCCAGCCTCCACAAATGCAGCCTTGAGCTCGTTCTGAGCGTTTTCACTCATATAGTCGGGTACCGCGCAGACGATACCCTCGATTTGGGCCTTCGGATTAATGTTTTTTATATTGCTTAATAGTTCCTTAAGATACATTGCCAGCAAGGACTTTACCGCTATAGCTTTACCGTCGATATTCGCAGTCACCCCGCTGCCGAGGCGTTGAATGATGTTTCGGACGTTTACCTCTGCCGCGTAGCCCATGTTTAACATCGCGTAGTCGCCGTACACCCATTCCTTGCTGTGCGGTATATATTGCATCACGGTGGGCTGCGACGGCTTGCCGTATCCGCCCGATAAGTCGATGACCTCCGCTTCCCTACGCGCGTGGTTATAAAACGATAAACACGACGAGTCGTCGCCAAGATCCACCCCTATGATGTAGCTTGATTCGGTATCCGTATGCCTCACCCCATTTTCCATTACATCTACTGTGCACAGATTACGTTCGCACGCATAATCACGAGCTCACCGGCCCTGTAGCCGTTTGTAATCGTCTTGATGATCTCGCCACGGTTAAAGCCCTCGTGTTTCTCAGCCACGAGCACCTCGGCCTCCTTGCCTGAAAACATAGTATGCGGCTCCGGATGTATCATCGTTATCTCCTGCGCCTTTAATACCTCGAACACCTCTGCCATGCACGCATCCATCGCCGCTACATAGTCTTTGATGCGTTGATCCTCGCTCTCACGGAGCTTCCCGACGCTATAGTGCATGATCTCCTCAAACGTAGCTATCTCATATAACAAATGCTCGCGCAGAAATTTTAGAATGTATCGGTCGCGCTCATCCGATGCGTTTTTACGCGCCTGCGCAAAGCCCGATACATGCTTTACAAATAATCCGGTCTGTAATATTTCGTTTATCAGTTCTTCGCCGCCATATGTTATGCACACCTCAACAGCGGTCTCTTTCATAACCTCTATGTCCTGAGGTGATATCTTATAGCAGTAGTTAAATGTAGTCCTCTTTTCGAATTCGACCTTGGCCTCTGCGAGGCTGTCAATCTTTATGCGCATCGTCTCGTCTATAGCCTTTATGATCTCATCTTCGTTTTCTGTTTTATCAGCCGATAGCGCATTTATCCTTTTGAAGATGTCGAGCACCTGCTCGGTCATCTTAATCGTCTCGGCAAGTCTACCGTTATCATCGGCCTCGCCACTCAATCCATCCGGCGCAATCAAAAGCTCCGGATTCGTTATATCAGCCAGGCCCTTGCGAAAAATCCTGTCCGGGTTTATCAGCAACTCCTTCGCGGCCTCGATATAAACGGATTTATCCGTGAGGCTGTTCTCATCGGTTGTGTCCCCACTCATCGCCTCGGTCAAATGCAACGCGCTGTCCATGAACGTACCGTAAGCAGATTTTATCTCGGCTATTATACGCTGCAGTTCTTCCTGCTCGGTCATATTACCCGCATGACGCATGATCTGTTGGTCGGCCGCGATCATCTGATGCGCGAGTACGTTTTTACATGTATGGAGTTCATCCGTGACATTTCTCAGCAGCAGGTCGAGCACCTTGCGATCCTCCACCTCACGCAGGTTCTGGTCTATCAGCGAGACCGTGTTTAGATAAACCTCATAGATTGCCTCTCCGTTTAAAAAGCTATCATCCGAGAGCCCACCGATCTGCTGCATCGTGGTGTATATAATCGATCTCTTTTCGTTTGTTATCGGGTTTTGGGAGGGTTCCGGGTAGTTCTCGTCAAACACGCGTATACGCGCGTTTAATACGCTGCAGATACCACTGAGGATATAACGTATCGATATCGTCTTCATATGCTCGATAACGGTGTCATACAGCGTCACCACATCCCTGCAGCTGTCTATGAGCTGCCTGTAGCAAAAAAATAACTGCTCGTCAAAGTCGGCAAGGCGGGCATTTCTACCCGCCGCCGTAATCACCGCATCGACGACATAGCGCTTCAAAATAGCCGCAGCCTCTTCGTTTCGGCGTTTTGACAAAACAGTACATTGTGTAAGGAATTCCTTTTCATATGCAGTCACTGCATTTCCCCGCTTACTAAAGGTTTTTTATTATTAACTATACAATTCATCAACCGCGAGCTCTGTAACCAGACCGTCGACAGACGTGCTCTTTGCTGTCACACGCAACATGTTGTCCTGTCCTACATGGAATACTACTCCGACCTTCTCCTGACCCCTCGGGCCCTGCGGGATGCCGCGTAGTGATGTTCCTGAGAGGCGCTTCATGCCCTCCTGGTTTACGGACTGCTGCTTCACACCCAAAAGCGGTGCGGTGTTTTCGTATACCACGATCGCCATGCTCGATACATTGTCAAAGTTGGTGGTCAACAGTTCCCCTGCAGCCACGGTCAGCCCGTCCTTCGGGATATCAAGGCCCGCAGGTACGATCTCCATGAAACGGCGGCCCGCAATCTCAAGGCCCAGCGGGTGTATAGTCTTTTCCTGTACGACCGGACCTCTAACGGTTGGCATCATGATCATATTGCAATAGATCGCCGCACCCTGTGATATACTCAGCGCCGGAGATATCTTTGATCTGAACGGTTCCTTACCGAACTTCTCTGCGATACGCTCACATACGACAGGCAATGATGAGCTTCCACCGACCAAGAATACCTCGTCGATGTCCGAAGCCCCGATCGAAGCCGCGTTTAAGCACATGTCGATGCTCTTTAATGTCTCGTCTACCATTTCGATAACAGACTTGCCACCCCACTTGTCAAATATCACATCGGGATCGCCGAGCCTGTTCTGACGCATATGCGTGACAAACTCCTCACGTGTGATTTCCATGTTGATATTGACAATTTTGGGCTCCTGCAGTAACGGTGCAAGTACGATCTTTGTGCTGTTCGCGGAGGACAGACGTTCCTTTGCCTGTGTAGCGGCTTGCATCAAACGCACGAGTGCGATCTTCTTCTGACGTCTCGATACACCGTCGTCCGTTTCCTCGTCAAATAGGTCTATCTCGTTATCGGTGAGCTTTTTGAATTCCTGATAGATCATGTCCATGATGACCTTATCGATGTCGTTGCCGCCCAGGTGATTGTCACCGTATGTGCTCAGTATCGATATAACAGGCTCGCCGCCGTCATCGGCTTTGATCTGTAATATACACGCATCGAATGTACCACCGCCGAAGTCGTATACGAGCACCTTTTTATCCTTTGTTTCATTGATCGCATAGCTGATTGCTGCCGCCGCCGGTTCGAGACGTAGGTAGACATTGGCCTCGTCAAAACCCGCAGCCACCGCCGCGTCCTTTGTCACGCGTTTTTGTTTGTCTGTCGAGTTCGCGGGCACGGTGATCACACAACCCGAAAACTCGCCCGATATATTCAAATGCTCCGACGCATATTCGTCGGCTTTTTGCTTGATGTATGAGAGTATCTCCGCAGTGATCTGCTCGGGTGTAAACAGGTACTCCTTGTCATCGACCAGCACGGATATCTTCTCATCGCTCTCCAGCAAACGCTTTACCCATAACACCGTAGAGGTCGGATATATCACAGCCGCTTCCTTTGCTTGCGCGCCGAATATTTTTACAAGCTTTGTCTCGTCATCCGGATCCGCCTCAAACTGTATCGCTGTCGGGAAGATATTGCTGCCGTCAATCGGTATCGTCTGCGCCTCTCCGTCCGAAAAATTGTAGATACTCACAACGGAGTTTGTCGTACCGAAGTCTATACCCAAAAACAATCCCCGTTCGGTATCCAGTCCTAATGTTGCCATGCTATCAATCCTTTCTCTGCTTATGTTAAATAAATTATTACCACTGATTTTCACGGATTAATACGGATTTACACGGATAAATAACAAACATTATCATTTATAGATAGTCCTCTTAAAATTTGTGATCTATGTTGATCCGTAATTGCATCCGACACTTTTATCTCTATGACAATATCATTAGCTACTAATATATCAGCAAAAAACCGACCTACGACTACACCTTTATAATATACAACAATCGGCGCCTGACTCTCGGCATTTAATCCACGTTGCCTTAATTCATAAAGCACCGCGTTTTCATATACCTTTTCCAAGAAGCCATAACCGAGTTCATTATAAACAGAATAAAAATCAGCAATAATCTCTTTTGTAACCGCCTCATAAACCAAAACATATATCCCGCCTTTAATCCGTGGTAATTGTTTTATGGTTCTATAAAAGCCCCGCGGCGGGCTTGCGCTGTTCGGTTGTCAGGCGTTGGATGATCTTTTCTGCCATTTCGTGTCTGAACATCTGTTCATATATCAGCGCGTTATTGATCGCAAAGAACGTATCCTCGTCCTCTGTCGAATGCATAGTATTATTGGTAATGGTATTTTCCTTGGTCGCTATACTGCCGGAGGCCGACTGCTCGCTAAAGAAGTATTCGAGGGTTTCGCCGTAGAAATGCGGTACCGCTGCGAGATACATCGTAAACGCGAAATAATGTGCCTTAACCTTCATGAATTCGGTATCGCCCTGTGTCCGATAATGTAAAAACACCTGCTTGCCGGGCAGAGCCTTATAGTACAGTGCCGTGTGCTTTTCTATAAATGTGTAACCCTTTACGCGCTTGTTGTTTTTCAAAAACGGGAGAATAAAACCGTATCTGTGACAGATGTCAACGCATTCGTCGATGATCCTCGCGCCGCGAATGAGGTTCGCACCGTAATCAATGTGCAGCTTGCACAGCGCTATACAGATCATTGCCTTTAAATTGAGTTCGTTATACGCGATATCCCCAGCACAAGTGCAATTTTCATAGATGTCCTCAAGCATCAGTGTGGTTTCGTATGAGACCTTCAGATCGTTTACGATGATTTCGTATAGCAGATATACCACCGCGTCCAACACGATCTGCGGTAAAACGGACTTGTCCGAGTAATGATAGAGGCGTTCGAGCGTTTTTTGAAAGCCCTCACCGGACTTTTGCATATGCACGGAGTTTTTGATGACCATCTCGTCGATACGCCGTTCGTACATAGACATCGAGCCGAGTACGTCCGAGAGTGCCTCCCAATCCTCCAATGAGGCCTTGTAATGCTCGAGCACAAGCGTCAACAGCGTCTTGTCAAACATGGACTTCATGAGTATCTCATAGGCTGCGTCAGCGATTTGCACCCGGCAGATTTCGTGTTCCGAAAGGCTTTTTAGAAACCCGAGCATGGCCCTGTCCGACACACAATGGGCCTTTTTACGAATGAGCCTCGCGGCCTCGTTGTAGTGACCTGTGCCTATAAATACGTCCAACATTTGTTCTATGTATGAATCCTCAAGATAATTTTCGTCAGTTTTTGCATAGTATCTCACAGCCTCGTCAAATTTTCCGGCTGTGTACATACGATGCGCGAGTATCGCATGCAGCTCATTGGCGTACTCCGCAGATATCCCGTTGCTTTCAATGGTTTGCCTTAAGACCTCATCGGGTGCGGTCTCTGACTTGCACAACGCGATCAAAAGCTCGAGCGGTTTGTATCCGTATGCATGCAACTTTGTATAAAACTCCGCTCTCATACGTTCGTCCGAAAACGAAACACCCGCGGGTTTTACTTCCACATCGTTCGCGATGATGTCGTAGCCACCCACGCCGAGGCAGAAATAATCAAAATCCTCGTTCACGGCCTTCACAGTCGCGTTGCGTTCCTTTACCTCGAAAAAGCCCATGTGGAGCTTCTCGTTTTCTGTGATATAGATGTATTTTATATGTGGGTTATTTACAACGAGATTATATGTAAACAGGCCGCGCGAAAAACGGCTAAATAATAAATCCACCTTGTCGTTCTTTATTTTATATCGGTCCCTATTGAGAAACATAAACGCATAGATCGTTTCCGCATAACGGCCCTCTATACCGTTGCTTAAGCAATACTCACCGGCCAAATATATCCTGTCGTATAAATCCTCTGTCACATTATTGCCGTGGTATCTGAGCATCACATGCCAAATGAATATATACAGTTCGGGATTCGCTGCCGTGTTATCCGAAAACACCGTATCACTGAGCATGTATGCGCTTATATCCTCATTGCCGTTTTCGTACGAGGCGCGTATAAAGCATTGCGCCAAACCCTTGATCTTAGACTGTCTTGACGCGGCCAGACGATAACATTTCAACGCATCGTTCGATACATCATTGTCCGCTATATATGAATTACATAGTGCATATAACAGATCGTCTGATAAATTTCTATCTGCGGTTTGTATACCAAATAATGCGTATTTTAATAGCTTGTTTATATCAAATGCCTGTAGCAATAAATGATATTGTTTATTTATTATAGTATCGGTATTTATCGAATTCTGGGCACACCATAACAAGCAATCACCCAATATCCGCGCCATCGAGGCATTTACAATTTGTGCATCCGCTTCATATTTACTAAAGTATTTATATAGATAAACATATAAAAAGACACTGTTGTTTCCATTATCCTTACTCGATATATAATAAGCGATTGCGTTTTTGTTATCCTGTTCATATAACAATACGCCGTATAATAAGTCACAAAGCCCTTTATATCTCGGATCAGCAGGCTCTTTAAACGCATTAATGTTTTTTTGTTTACTATTGCGTTCGTTTTTGATCGATAATATGTTTTCCAGGAAAATGATTATGTAATATATCTGTGTATCATTAGCCTTATACCAATTTCTATATGAATTAAGATGCGTCAACAGCTCCGATGCCTGATCATAATCACCTGTCTCAAGATACAGGAAGATGTTGGCGAGATATAGGCCGATATCCGAAGGGTTCACACGCAGCTGCGTTATAGCGTAATACCGCGCCTTTTGCAGGTTATGCCCCTCATTTGCGCAGCCCGTCGAGCTGATCTGCCACATACGCATTATCACAGCCAGGCTGCGGCGCACATTCTTGTGCCGGTTATATATGTGCAAAAACGCGTCGGATTTTTTATGTATGTTCTTCAAGCCTAAAACTCCCCTATAGTCAGGCCGCACCGTTTAGCAAACGCTACGGTGTCCGTATTCACGCGAGCTTCGATATATGTGGTCTTGACCGGCTGCTTTTTTAGTAACAGCTGCGCCGTTTGCAGCGCGGGCATCTTTATCGTAAACGGTATCTCCTCATATCCATTCACAAAATACCGCTTGCCCACAAACCTTACCGCGCTGTTTTCCGCAGAGACATACACGGCTATATCCGCACCGGTGAGGTTCTCCACGCATAACACACCCTCGTCCTCAAGCAGATAGGCCTCCCGCTTCAGGTATACCGACACCGGCGACATGCGTTTTACACTGACCGTCACACGATTCTGTTGATCGTCACCGACATACACGACGCACTCAGATAGTTTCTGCGTTAGCCCGAGCGGATCGATCGTATATACGACATCACCCGTAGCCTTTGATACATTTACAGAAAACCACGACACGGTTTTTTCGACGCGAACCTTTATATCACCTAATCCATAATGTCCGTCACTTGCAATACGCTCAGTATATATCTGCCCGTATATCAAATCCCTCTGCCCTGGTTTTACGTTCACGCGTATATCGGGGTTTTTTATATGTATCAGAGGCTTTTCGGACAAACCCGATTGTATCAAAAAGTTACTGAGCTTGCGCTTTGGCTCCGGGTCTGTGATTAGATGCTTATAGAAATCCAACTTGTTATACCCGATCGTCTTCAACAGCTCCATAAAGCTCGGGGTCGAGAGCAGTTGCGCGGCCTCGTCGGGGTTCCTGCGGCTGTATGTCAAAAAATCCTTCAATCCGGATATCGTAACCTCGTCACGCGTAATTATCGCGGGCGGTGTTATCGTTATGCGTATAGGGATCGTACGTTCACCACCGTTAGACATGATCACAGCCGAGGTATTTATGATCTCACCGGGCTTGTAAATATATGGCACTGCCTCATAACGAACGACCTGCCTATTCGCACTGAACTCACTCGGTTCGAACCGTATGCATGGGGTATTCGATACGATTACGGCGTTTAGCATCCCACCGCCGATGTTTTTTATGTTAAACGTGCCTGTCTGCTTGTCGAACAGCTCTATTACAAGCTCCGCCACATCCGTCTCCATCACGGGCTGTGGGTATTCAAACCTATCTGTGAGCTTGATGTCGTGGCTCATTTCGACAGCCTCTCGTTTAAGCCCTCAACGGCTGATGTGTATCGCCCAAACAGCATATTTAGACGTTCCACAAGCAGCGCATTATTATCTATGATTGTATTGATGTTTGATCTAAGCTGCTCGTTCATGTCATTGTACGAGCGTTGTAATGTAAATTCGACGATGCTCGAGAGCCCGTCGCCGAGTTTTCCAGTCATGTCCTGCAGAGACAACTCGTACCGGTTCAGGCTGTCGCTTAATAGCTTTTGATTGGCCTCAATATACTGGAGCTGCTTTGTGACAGCCTCCGAATATACAGCATTCTTGTCCCCGATATTCTTTAATCCCGTCACCATCTCCGAGATCGTCTGCATCTGATTTGTGAGGCTAACTGCATGCGAGTTAATCGTCGAGGAATACGACTTAAGCCCCGTATCCAACATCTTTGCTGTCTCAGCGAATGAGGATGCGACCTTATCCATCTGGGTATAGGTCAGCTTCATTGTGTCTGTGAGCTCCCTACCCAGGGCCTTTATAGCCTCCTGCATAGCTTGGGACTGTACGGTTATGCTCGCGGTCAGATCAGTCTTAAAGCGCAGCATTGCAGATGTCGCGTCCGCTACGAAGAATTGTCCGATCTCGCGCAGCACGTATTCGGAAATGGCACTCTTGAGACGGTCCCTCAGCAGCGCAAAGTCAAACACCAAATCGCTGAGCCGGAAGATCACAAACACCGCTAACGCCGCAAGTGCGTAAGAAAGTGCATAGTCCTTGAACACCACAGCCAATAGTATCCCCGCGAATATCATGCTGTTTTCGAATGACGTGACAAAACGCCCGAGGCTGTCGTAGCTGACAAACAGCAAGGACATCTTGAGCATATGCTTATCCACCACAGCACCTACCGGGATTGCGTTAACATGCTTTTCAGCGGTTTTCATATAATCCTTTATGACGGCCTTTAAAAAGCCGAACTTTATAGCGTCTATATCCTTTAGGCTCGTAACGGGCTTCGCGGACATCGCAAACAGGGTATCGTGAGCCTTGTACGCGAAATATAGCCCGATGCGCACTACGACTAAAATCAAGCATATCGCCGCGAATGTCACGAAGATTGCGAAATTGTTGTTCGTGTTATTCAGGAACAAGTACATATCGTTAAAGAAAGTTAACATAATCCGCTCCCTTCAGAATAATTTTTAGTATGAGTATACACGAAAGAACGTTTCAAGGCAATCTTCACAGGAAAGTTGATAATAGATATTGACTTGTCTGCCGCACAGGCTATATACTCATGACCATAACGCTGAAAAAAGGCGAAAGCTGAAAGGATATGATGATGGATGGAGCATTGTATCTCAATTTCGGATCTAACGTTCGCATACAAGGATCAGAAGGACCGTAACGCCGTAGAAGGCATATCTCTCGATATAAAAAACGGTGAGTTCATAGTCATCTTGGGCCCGTCAGGAGCTGGCAAGTCAACCTTGGCGAGCTGTTTAAACGGCATCATACCACGCATGACGCGCGGACGTTATTCGGGTAATGTTACCGTAAACGGAAAAGAGGCCGCAAAGCATAATATTTCGCAGATAGCACGTGATGTGGGTCTTGTATTTCAGGATTTTGAAAACCAGCTGTTTTCTACAAACGTGAGCCTAGAGATCGCGTTTTCCCCTGAAAACTATTCCGTACCACGCGATGAGATTACAAAGATCATCAAAGACATGCTCGAGCTCGTGGGCTTAAAGGGTTTTGAAAACCGTGAACCGTCCACGCTATCGGGTGGACAGAAGCAAAGGCTCGCAATTGGCTCGGTAATGGCGGGGCACCCGTCTATTCTCTGCATGGACGAGCCAACCACAGACCTCGACCCTATCGGCAAGCTCGAGGTATTTAACATTGCCGACCGTATCAGGAAAGACTGGGACATAACGCTGATCATCATCGAGCATGAAACCGAGGAAGCCTTGATGGCCGACCGGGTCATCATCATGCAAGACGGCAAGATAGCACGTATGGGCACACCCCAAGAGATACTCACCGATGTCGAGTTCTTCGACGCATCCGGCATCATGCCGCTACAAATACCCAAATTCTTTGTCAACACCACCGAATCAAACAGATCGGAACTGCCGATGCTGCCGCCCGAGGGCGTAGTATATTTCAAGAAGCATAACTATCGCATTTCAACCGATCGTTACCGCGAGCTACTCGCGCGCGACATCGAACGCGAGGCACGCTACGGCGAGGTTCTGATCGACGTAAAGGGGCTGTCGCATGTATATCCGAATGGCTTTAAAGCCGTAGCGGATGTCGATATGCAGGTACGTGAGGGCGAATTCCTTGCGGTATTAGGTCAAAACGGCTCCGGCAAAACCACATTTGTTAAGCATCTGAACGGCTTGTTAAAACCCTCGTCTGGCTCGTGTATGGTCTGCGGTATGGATACTTCGAAGCAGACGATCTATGAAATCGGTCGCTCTGTTGGGTTCGTATTCCAAAACCCCGATCACCAGATCTTTTCCGAGACAGTCAGGGAGGAGGTCGCGTTCAGTCCGAAGCTACGCGGTGTACCCGAGGATCAATTGGCCGAACGCATGAAGGAAGCCCTGCATGCTGTTGATCTGGACGGTTATGAGGAAAAGGATCCGTTCACACTCTCAAAGGGTGAACGCCAGCGTGTTGCGGTGGCCTCGGTGCTGTCTGCTCAGCCACGTATCATCATATTGGATGAACCGACTACAGGCCTCGACTACAAGGAACAACGCCGTATGATGGAGCTGATAAAGCGTCTGAATGAAAACGGGCATACCGTCATCATCATCACACATACGATGTGGGTCGTCGCCGAATACGCGCACAAGGTGGCCGTATTCAGCGAAGGTAAGCTTGCGATGTATGGACGCACACGTGATGTATTCTCTAACGATGAAAAGCTCCGCTCGTACTCGTTGCGCACACCCCATATAGTCAACATGTCAAACATGCTCGGCTCTACTATCCTCTCGCTCGACGAGATGGAATATATAGCGGAAAGGGGCTGATCCAATGGATTTATTTATGTATCTGGACAGGGATTCCTTTCTTCACAGGCTCGACCCACGTACAAAGATGCTCGTCGTCTGTTTCTTTATGGCGACTGCTTTGATGTTTTATAATGTTTTTATTCAGGTCGGCTTACTTGCACTCGCTTTGATTTACGCCTCTCTCGGTAAGTGCAGCAAAAATATACTGAAGCTTAAATATGTTTACCTATCGATCTTCACGGTTTCATTCCTCATGTGGTCAATCTCTATACGTACCGGACAACCCGTTCTTGGTTTTATCACCATAGACGGTTTAAACAAGGGCGCGTCCGCCGGTATGGCGTTGATTGTTATCGTGATTTCGAGCCTCGCGTTCATCTCGACCACAAAGATCGAGGAGATGTCCGCAGCGCTGATAAAGCTCGGTCTCTCGTATCGCGGAGCGTTTGCAATGTCTACCGCTATACGTATGGTTCCGTTAATTGTCAATACTGGATTTACGATATTACAGGCTCAGAAATCCCGTGGGCTCGATGTGGACAGCGGTTCTATTTTAACACGTCTCAAAAAATACCTACCGCTGATGGTTCCCGCAATCGTATCGGTTATCCGAGGCACAAACGTCTTTTCTATGGCTCTCGAGTCAAAGGGTTTCGGCTACGCCGATAAACGTACGCAGTATATGCAGATAAAATTCTCTGCCTCCGACTATGTGTTCTGCATATGCGTGTTGCTACTCTTCGCAGCAGCAATTTTTTTCCGTTTCACCTTCTATACGTCGGCTTTTATTTTAATATCTTAAGGAGGTATTTTAATGCGTGAAGTTTTTAAAATGTGGAAGAGCACTAAGATGATTGTGCTCACAGCCTTGACGGCGGCTATTTACGCGGCCATCTTGATCCCGTTCAAGGCAATCCCGCTTATCCCGGGTATTACCGAGTTACGTCCGGGTAACATGATACCCGTAGCGTTCGGTCTGTTCTTTGGACCTGCGGGTGCATGGGGCGCCGCCATCGGTAATACGATCGGCGATTTGATCGGTGGTTCCAGCGGTTGGGGTTCGGTGTTCGGTTTTGTCGGCAATTTCCTGTTTGCCTTCATACCCTACAAGCTCTGGGATAACCTCGGTTTCCTGAGCGGCGGCAACACAGAGCCCGATTGCAAAAACGGCAAAAAGATCAGCCTGTACCTAATCAGCGCTATCGTTGCTTCAGCTGCTTGCGGTCTGTTTATCGCATGGGGCGTTGACCTATTAGGTCTTGTTCCGTTTGCGGCCCTCGGTTGCATCATCCCGATCAATAACGCTGTAGCAGCAATCTTTTTAGGCTTACCGATCACCATTTTATTGTTCCCACGTATCAAGAAATGGGATCTGTACTGGAAAGATGTTATGTATGAAGAAGACCTGCCAAAGGGCGGCGCGATCGCAAAGACTGCTGCTATCGGGATGATCTTATTTGTCATCGGCGGCTTGGTCATTTCATTGTTCGTAGCATTCGGCGCAGGCCAGATAGCATTCCAGTTTGGCGGCGATACGAGAAACATGGGCGTTGTGCTCATAGCCGGTATCGCGTCGATCGGTACGTTGATCACAGGATTTATGCAAAACTGATTTACATAAAAAAAGGCTGTCCCGATATATAAATTCACTCGGGACAGCCTTTTTATCGTTACGCCTTTAGTTTAAACTCGCTTATTTTCTGGTTCAATATAGCAAACTGTGCCGATAACTCCTCTGAGGCTGCCGCGCAATTTTCAGCCTCGGCGGAGTTTTGCATTGTAATGTCGGCGATGTCATTGATACCGGACGAGATACTTCCGATAGAGAGCTTTTGCATTTCAGCGGATTCGGATATGGAATTAACGATAGATATCGTGTCGTTTATCTGATCGAATATTAAGCTGAGATTTGTCCTTGTCTCATTCACAAGCTTGACACCCGTTGCCACACTACCCATTGATTTTTCTACAAGATCTCCGGATTCCTTTGTCGCGGCGTTGCTGCGACCGGCCAGACTTCCGACCTCCTCAGCTACAACAGAGAAGCCCTTTCCGTGCTCCCCTGCCCTTGCGGCCTCGACAGACGCGTTCAGCGCGAGCAGGTTCGTCTGGAATGAGATTTCATCGATTAGCTTGATGATCTTTATGATATTGTCAGAGGATTTTTTTATGGATTCCATCGCCAGCACCATCTGAGCCATTTTAGCTCCGCTGTTCTCAGCGTTTTGTTTGGAGTTTCTTGTAAACTCCGATGCTTTGAGAGCATTCTCAACGTTTATGGCGGCATGCTTATCGAGCTGATCAATGCTGTTTAGTATATCCTGTACAGCCCTTGATTGTTTCTGTGAGCCGTCTGAGACGATCAGTGAGACATGCGTGATCTGTTCCGAAGCTAATCGCAACGCGGTTGACATTTGATTAACCTCACTCAGGATTCCGTTCATATTAGCCACAATATCCTCCATGGATGTCTTGAGTGATACAAAATCCCCCAGATACCTTCCCTCGATATTTATATCAAAGTTCTTGTGCGCCATCTGTGATAGGTTATGTGATATTTCATTAACGCTGTTTTTAATAAGTCCTGTCGCATTATTTAGGCTGTCGGCTATCTTCTTGAAATTCTGATGCTCCGATACCGTATCATCATCCGGCTCAGACACCTCGTACCTGATGCTCAAATGCCCTTGCGCGAGTAAGCTTAGCTGTTCGCTGATCTTTGCAACCTCTACCGCCTGATACATGGATTTCTTTTCTGTACGCGCGTGTTCCTTCACCATTTCGGTCGTCACGAACATATACTCCAAGACAGCGACAACATCACCTTTTTCATCAAATATAGGCACACCCGTATAGTCTATATAGATATCACCTGACGGATGCTTGACTACATTGGGTGCCGAATGCATCTTGCCATCTTTTAAGGCCTTATCTACGCAGCAATTTTTTGTATTGCAATGCAACGAATCGAAAAAATCACAGCATCTAAAACCTTGTATATCATCAATGTTTTTTCCTATCAATGCAAGACAAGTCTTATTTGCATAGAGCATCTTACGATCTTTATCCAATACCATGATCGGAATAGGTAAGTACTCAAGATAGCCACGCATTGAATCAATTATACCGTTTATGCCTTTTACGATTTCATTATACGCTCCGGGCAGGAGATTTTCATTACCCCTGTCACGCAGATTGCCTATAGTATTTGAGTGCCTGATGCGTTCGATGCCCTTAATCAAGCGATCCAACGTAACCGCTACCTTGTCGTATGCCACAGCCGCAACACCGGTCTCGGAATTATCACGTTTTATATCAAGCACTGTATCCAGCTTGCCGTTCGCGAGGTCTTCGATAGCGGCGCTCAGTTGTTTTATCGGTGTGGTTATCTTTCTGCGTGTAAAGAAAAACACAATGATCTGTACTATTAAAAACAGTATCACAGACCAAAACGACATGTTTTCAAGTAACATTGATCGGCGTTCTATCGTGTCCGTATCACTCACAAGCCTCGCTGACAGTAACGATTGGAATTGATTGAATGCTACATCCATATTATCGAGTCTCGATAAATAATCCGCACCAAACAAGATTTCATTTGCACCATCATTATCCCCCGAGGCGATTAATTCAACGGCGGCTTGATTCATCGTCACGATCTCGTCTGACAGTTTTTTAATCTGCTGCACAATAACAAACTCGTCCGCCGATATACGGTTTTTTTGCAAAACATCGATTGCGCTCTCGCGGGTTTTATTTACATTCAAATCCTTGTCATAAGCATCGAGATATCTTTTATCAGCGGTCTCCGCATATTTTACTATGTACTCGGACAGGGTATTCGACGCCGTCCATAATGCCTCACCCGTATTCACGAGTGCGACGGATTGCCTTGCATGTGTTACCATTTGACGGTTGTTTATTCCTTGCCATATCGTAGAAATGACAATAAGTAAAAACGTAGCAAACGTTACGGCGATATTGATCCTTGAAAATGTACCTATCCTCATGCCATATTACCCCCTCGTATGACTGTGGTAATGTATATGTCAACGGCTTAGCCGCAATCTTTATTGTAATCATTCGCTACAGTATAACATATAGTACTGTCATTGGTAACTACCCAAACAAAATATATACCTTAAAAACTTCGTCGTCGTAGTTTATCCTGATGACACCGTTATTTTTTTCTACGATACGTTTTACGGATTTTATCCCCATCCCTTCGCCATCATGGGTAGCAGACAAAAAGCCCTCCCCCGATTTTCTTACAGTTTTTTCATAGCTATTTATTATTAGTATCGCAAGCTGCTTACCGGCCGGTTGAGCTTTAATATCAATAAACCGTTTGTGCGTATACGATTTAGTTAACACAGCTTCAACGGCGTTTTCCAATAGATTTCCCAGCACTATACACATATCCGACTCAGATATGCTGCATTCCTCGGGTATATCGGCATTGACTGTTACTTCAATGCCTTTTTGCCTCGCAAGCGATATGTAATGTTTCATCACGGTATTTGCAGCATTATTAGCGCAGACCGAAACCAAATCGTCGGTAAAATCATTCTGGTCCACATTATCTATATATCGCTCCAAGCCCGAAATATCTTTACGGTGAACAAAACCCCGTATAGACAGATAGTGTTGACGCATGTCATGTCGAATACGTGCTGTTTCGTGGATATAAGAATTTATTTTTTCATACTGCATCTTTTGCATATATATATATCGGGTCATTGCCCTTGCTTCTTCGTTTACATTTATATTTCGTTGTATCTCCACCTGCATCCGCAGGATTACATAATAGGTATTACATAACGCAGCTGTTCGCATTATCAAAAAAAATAATTCTTCCAGTTGATATGATTCAGCGTTCGTCCAAAAATCATTGATAATCTTTAACTGGAACATAATAATTTCTAAAAGAGGTAATATCCATATGAATCTCCAATACCGCATATTTTCACTTGCATTAACTGCCGGTATAAAAAAGCGTGTGCCCAAATACATTATAAACACTAAGCCTACAAGTTCACCTATTATCGCCGCGATTAAATTACCCAATGTATTATAATTTAAATGCTCGGCGAGTCTATATATTAATAATGACACGTGAATAAAATCGGTCATAATATTAATAGTAACAAGATATATAAACATTATCTGAAAGAGATTAAAGGAACTGATATAGGCATAAACAGCGCTCCCTACAAGAGCGACAAATATAATAGCAAAGAATTGATATCCGCGTTCCGGAGCACTATTGGACACGAATCGTAGATATACATAACCAGTGAAGATGATTAACGCACCGGTGCAAATACGCGCTACACGCCTGCTTATATGCAGATTATTTCTCAGTAGCATATAGAGCATTATATGCAATAAAGACGCAAAAACTGTCGTTCCCGCTAAATCCACCAGTCTGAAGGGAAACATATGTATACCTCTTTATCATTTCATTTTGTTTCTACCCGTTTAAAAACGTAGTCCGTATATCTATTATTTACTTCCTTTACTAGCTTTCGTTTGATAGGTATACACTCACCGCTTCTCATAATAAAAAACATTCCGTCTAGCTTATCTACCTTATTCATGTTTACAACGATATTTCTAAAACAGCAAATGAATTCTTCGTATTTCAACAATGCATCCTCTATCTCCGCAAACCTAACATATGTGCGTATGACCTCTGTATCCGTATGTATCTGTACGCTGTGATTGTAATAATCAACAAATATAATATCGGATAACAAAATGCGTTTTGTATTATGTTTATAGGTAACCTCTATATATCTTGACGGCGTTCTGAGATTTTCCTGGGCGCGCTTCAGTGCTTGTACGATTTTTGGATATGCTATGGGCTTTATGATGTAATGTAGCGCCCCAACATCGTAGCTATCCACCGCATAAGCATGTGTCGATGTTACAAAGATGATCATCAAGCTTGATGACAATCCCCTTATATAACTCGCGACCTGAATCCCATTGACATCGCCCATAAAGATGTCCAGAAACACGACATCAAACGCGGTTATATCTGCCTCATCCATAAACGTTTCGCCGTTTTTATAAAAAAAAATATCGACCGGTATATATGCCGATGCGGCATACCGCTCAATATATTCGGCTATACATTTCCGGTCTGCACAGGAATCCTCAACGATAGCAACCTTCAAAGCTTTAACCCCCGTAGATAATGCCGTATTTCTTTTTTAGCCTGATATCGTCTCCGATAAAATGTAATTTCCTATAGTCTCCCAACAACCTGCTGGTCACACGTATAGAATAATCACGTTGGAATTCCGCAAGCGAAAGGTTTGTTGATATTATTGTATGCTTTTTACTTATCAACCGAGTATTAATAATATGAAACAGTTCCGCCGATGTGACCATCGTATCGACCTCAGTACCCAGGTCGTCAATAACCAACAGATCAACCTCAGTAAGCGCGTTCTCCGTCTCGTCCGGCTCGTCCATTTCGTCTCTGTTAAAACGAATCCCCTCAATGGTTTTAAACAGCTTCGGAGCCGTTACATACAGCACAGTCTTGCCACGGTCGAGCAGGTCCTTTGCTATACAGCTGCACATGAACGTCTTGCCAAGACCAGTTTCGCCCTGTATGAATAGGTTCTCAAAACGGATGTCGAAATCGTTTACAAAGCTCGTGCAAATCCTATATATGTTCATAATCGCGTCGCGCGGTGAGATATCACCTTGCTCTTGAAGTTTTGCCTCGGAGTAATATCGGATATCAAATGTATCGAAGTTATCTGTTTCCAAAATATTCTTAAGATTTGATAGGTCGTAATACCTGCTGATGAGCCTCTGCCTCAGACACGCACAACGTACAGACACGCCGTTTGTTTCGTGCGCATCTATAAAACCTGTATCCTTACATACGTCACATTTAAACCGCTCGTCCAGATATCCTGCGCCAAATTGGCTTTTTGCAAGCATATCTGTCTTTTGGGCGACAAGCATAAGGTGCTTCTGTTGTAGATCGGCTAATGAGTATGCCTCATCACCAGCCGCAACCTTTACAATCATCACACCCGTCTGCCTTATCTGATTGTCTATCTGCTCTATCTGCGGTATCTCGCGATACACCTCGGCTTTGCGTCGTCTGAGCGCTTCCCTCTGCAAATCCCTATCCCGCTCATACTCCTTCATAACCTCTGCAAAAACCGTTCCGTAACCCATCTGTTACCCCTTTATCTGCTGCTTTAATAGCATCAGTTCCATTTCCTCTATCTTTGCGTAGTCTATTTCTTTGTGCTTGAAATTATTAAACCTGTTTTTGCGTTCGGACTTTACAGCCGGTGCAGAAACGGGCTTTGCCAGTCTCTTTATGCCCTCGTTCTTTACGCCCTCAACGGTTTTTATACCGTTTTTATGCCATTCCGAAATAATCTTGTCTATGTATGTGATCTTGGGCTTGCCTATCTGCACGGCTGTCAGATCACATGCCTCTAATATCATCTCAACGGACATGCCGTATTCCTCAAGCCACTTGTCCATAAATCTCTTCTGTGACGGTGTCGGTGGGTTTGAGCCACCGCCTATAGCAAGCATTATCGGTTTGTAATCGCGGTTAAACACGCTGACATGGCTCTGTGCTTTTTCGACTGTGTCTAAGCCGTTTTCGCTCCAGTCCAACCCAACCTTTTCTATGTACCGAAAATCCCTATGTTCCCTCTCGCAGCAATATGTAATCAAAAACTCAATCACGTCTAACGGTAATCTGAGCCAGTCATAGAGACCGAACAACACATTCAGGTCACCCGCATTCAACAACCTACCCGTTTCACGCTCCGCGTGTTCGAACAGGTTCTTTATTTCCTCGCTCTGCTTTTTATATATCTCAAGCTCCTCTGTTGTATACAAAGGCCTCGGTGTTGTAACGGTATTACGTGTCGGCAGCTGCATGATCTGGCTGGGCTTTTGTATCTCCTGAGTTACCGGAACTTGCTGGATATGTTGGACATTCTGGATTTTCTCCGCCGGAGCACCTATTGGCAAAAATTTGACGGTAAAGCTTTGTGCCTGTCCGTCGTCATCTATCTCGATCAGGCCCTGCTTTTCCCAATAAAACCAAGCCTTCATGACGATCTCAGCTGAGATGCCGATATCCTCCTTGGTCTGGGCAACGGTCATCTCGGCCTTTCCGCCCTCACTGTGCTTTAACCCATATATATAAACTATTGAATATACTGGTTTCGCCTTTGGCATATAAAAATCGATAAAAAGATCTGAAACAGGCGTAAAGCCATCCCTTTGCTCTACTTCAAGCATCAAGTTATTCATCTGTATCCTCCACGGTGGCCTATCCGCCATAGTATTAAGAACTCATCTTTGATTGGCTCTTAGAATACTACATAAAATCTTACATTTACAGAGAAAATTTATAAACAGAAAACTGTTTACAAACGTGTTGACAAATTTTGCAAAACCTTTTCGCCCACTAAATACACGTCTCCCGCGCCTATTGTAAGAAAAATGTCATTGTTAATAAAATTTTGCAATACGTATTCGGTCGTTTCTGCAAAACTTTTCATGTAAAAGACCTTTTTATCTGCTAACCTCGGATCCTTGTTAAAGCGTTCGCGTATTAGATCTGCCAGCTGCTTAGATGAAACAGCGTTTGTGTTGATCTCTCTGCCCTCTACCGCATAGATGTCCTGTATGATCACTATGTCCGCATAGTCAAAGCAAGCAGCAAACTCATTGAGCAGCTCATATGTCCTGCTGTAGGTGTGCGGCTGAAATGCGCAGATCAGCCTGCCTTTTTTATACGCGGCGGTAGCCTTTAACGTTGCGTGTATCTCTGTCGGGTGATGCGCATATTCGTCGACTACCGTGAGCCCATTTATGCAACCCTTGGTCTCAAAGCGCCGTTTTACGCATGTATAACGCCCGAGGCCCTCCGCGATCGTATCCGTCTCGAGGCCGAGACTCACGGATGCCGCAAATACGGCCAGCGCGTTTTTAACATTATGTTCACCCGGTACGTTTAGGCGTATGCGTTGTGTGCTCATATCGGCTGTATCCACAGCCTCAAATGTCGCACATCCCCTCTCATCATAGGTGATGTTTCGTGCATAAATATCCCCGCTGCATAAGCCATACGTAACGATCCTACGGTTCAGACCCTCGGTTACTATATCCATACCATTGGTCTCATTGCAGATCACCAATGTGCCACCCTCACGGATGTTTCGTGCAAATTTACCGAAGGATTTTACTATATTATCTAAAGAACCAAAATGATCGATATGATCCTTGTCTATATTTAAAATAATGCCAATATACGGATGAAACTGTAGAAAACTATCGAAATGCTCACAGGATTCGAGTATGAAGTAATCCGAATCCCCTTGGCGGTAATTGCCTCCGATTAGATCGAGCTGTCCACCGACCGAAATGGTCGGATCCTTACCGGCGTTTACAAATACGGTTGACAGCATCGAGGTAACAGTGGTCTTACCATGTGCACCGGACACGCATATAGGATAATCATATGCTCTAAGTTGCTCACCTATGAATGCCGCACGGTCCATTGTTTTAATGCCTATCGCCCTCGCAGCCAAAAGCTCTGGATTCTTTTTCGGCACAGCTCCCGTATACACCACGAGATCTGTTTCGGGCGATAAATTCATCGCGTCGTGCCCGATATGGACCTTTATACCCATCGACTGCAAATGATCCGTTGTGTCGGAGGCCTTTGCATCGGAGCCCGTGACCCTGCATCCTCGGTCGTGCAACCCCTGCGCGAGACCGCTCATACTGATACCGCCTATACCTATAAAATGCACAGCAGCATCATGCTTGCCATGCCTTAATAAACTCTCCATATATGCCTCCAATACGGTGATAGAATTCAGAAAACTTTACTACAGTAAATAGATTATTGCAATCGTTTATGAATAATTCTTGTAACGTGCACGGATGTCAACTATAATGCATAGATGAAAGGATGTGATGATTTGACAGACAGTGTGGTTTTAGATAATGCAATGGATAAGCTCGTGATCATCGATCAGACAAGACTGCCGAACGAAACCGTAATGCTCGAGCTAAGAACCGCAGAGGATATATATGATGCCATCAAGCGTCTGAGCGTGCGCGGCGCTCCGGCTATCGGCATCGCTGCGGCATATGGTCTGTACCTTATCATGAAGGTGTATTTGAAGGAAAACACAGATAAAACGAATGTAGCTATAAAGCGAGCTTTTTTTGAAAAACTCAAATCCGCAAAGGACTACCTGAATGCCTCGCGCCCGACGGCTGTAAACCTATCGTGGGCGTTGAACCGTATGGAACAAACAGCAATATCCGTAAAGGATGCGCCTGTGTCCGTAATTATGGACACATTGCTTGCGGATGCCGAGGCGATCAAGGCTGAGGATATTCAGGCTTGTAAGTCCATCGGCGAAAACGGTCTGTCGTTATTAAAGCCCGGTATGGGGATACTCACTCATTGTAACGCAGGCGCACTTGCGACATCACGTTATGGCACGGCGCTGTCCCCCATATACTTAGGCAACGAACGCGGCTATAACTTTAAAGTATTTGCAGATGAAACGCGTCCGCTTTTACAAGGTGCGCGGCTTACTGCGTATGAGCTCGTTGAGGGTGGTGTAGACACGACACTGATATGCGATAACATGGCATCCATCGCGATGAAGAAGGGTTGCATCGACGCGGTGCTCGTTGGCTGTGACCGTGTGGCCCGTAACGGTGACGCGGCAAATAAGATCGGGACCTCCGGTGTTGCGGTGCTCGCGAAGCACTACGGCATACCGTTCTATGTACTAGGCCCAACCTCCACGATCGACCCCAGCTGCCTCAAAGGCGACGATATAGTGATCGAGGAACGTGACGGCTCAGAGATCACCGAACTCTGGTACGAACACCGGATGGCTCCAAAGGGTGTAAAGACCTTCAATCCCGCATTCGATGTAACCGATCACAGCCTCATCACCGCGATTATTACCGAAAAAGGCGTATTTTATCCGCCTTATGAGTTTAAATAAAACATAAGAAAGGGTTGAACGCATGTTTACCTATGATCACTACACAGAGAGCGCGGAATATATTAAATCCCGTCTGAATGGCTTTGTGCCGGAGTTTTTGATGATTTTGGGATCAGGGCTCGGCTCGATGGCCGACGAGGTCGAGGATCCGATCGTAATATCGTATAAAGACATACCACACTTCAAGGTCTCGACCGCTCCGGGTCATGCCGGTGCGTTTGTCGCGGGTAAGATAGCTGGTAAGAATGTGCTGTTTATGAAGGGACGCCTGCATGTATACGAGGGTTATACGGCTGAGGAGGCCGCGTATCCGGTGCGTGTCGCGAAGCTTTTGGGTGTGCATTCAATGATCGTTACGAACGCGTCGGGCGGCGTGAACACCTCGTACAAGGTCGGTGAGCTCGTTATCATCAACGATTTCGTAAAATTAGCATGGGCTAACCCGTTGTTTGGCCAAAACATCAACGAATTCGGTCCGAGGTTTTGCGACATGACATATACCTTTGACCGTGAGTATATCGAAAAAGCAAAGGAAGCAGGGCGCAAGCAAAATCTCGAGCTCAAAGAGGGCGTTTATTTCTATATGACAGGCCCGCAATACGAGACCCCAGCCGAGATACGTGCTGTACGTGTGTTGGGTGGAGATTTGGTGGGTATGTCGACGGTACACGAATGCATCGTGGCCAATCACGCGGGCATACGTACACTCGGCATATCGCTTGTGAGCAACATGGCTGCTGGCGTATTGGACGTGCGTCTGTCCGAGCAAGAGGTTCTCGACGAGGGTGCAAAGGCGCGCGGTTATTTTTCAAAGCTTATCGTCGATTTCCTTTCGGCTGTTTAATAACATAAATGGAGGTATCCATGGACTTAAAGTTCGATCTATTATTCAAGGATATGACGGTCGTTACGATGACCGAAAACAAGGCGTTATCAGATACCAGCGTAGGCATAAAGGACGGTAAGATCGCATATATCGGCCCATACAAGCCCGAACTTTCGGCTGATCGTGTGATCGAAAAGCCTTACGGCGTGCTGATGCCGTCTCTTATTAATACGCATACACATTCACCGATGTGCCTGATACGCGGTTACGGTGCGGACCTGAACCTTCAGGATTGGCTCTATAACTACATCTTCCCTGCCGAGGGTCAGTTCACCGCTCAGATGCCATATATCGGTGCCAATCTGATGATAGCTGAGATGATCTCCTCCGGAACCACTGCATTTACAGATATGTATTTCGGTATGGATACAGTGACACGCGCGGTAGCCGAGACCGGTGTCAAGATCAACGCGAGTAATGCGATCATGGCGTTTGATCACAGCGGTTATGATCTCACGCAGACCCCCAGCTACACGGAGACGATGGCGATCCTCGCTGACTACCATCACGCGTACAACGGACGCATCAAGGCCGAGGCGAGCATACACGCAGAATACACCTCCTACAACGATGCATGGGAGCAGACCGTAGAATTTGCCAAAAAGCATGGTCTCAGGATGCATGTACACCTCTCCGAAACCAAGACGGAGCACGAGGAATGTAAGGCGCGTTACGGTATGACCCCAACGCAGATATTGGACAAACATCATGTATTTGACATACCAACCACAGCCGCGCATTGCGTCTGGGTTGAGGACAGTGATATGGATATCATGGCCGAGCGCAAGGTCAACGCAGCGCACAACCCCGTATCAAACCTGAAGCTCGCGAGTGGTATATCACCGGTCGTAAAGATGCAGCAACGTGGCATCAATGTTTCGATCGGCACGGACAGCGTCGCGTCAAACGATTCGATAGACATGTTCCAGGAGCTCAAGATCGCAGGTATATTACAAAAGGCCGTCTGTGCGGACCCGACTGTCGTGCCCGCATACGAGGTATTACGCATGGCAACCGCAAACGGCGCTATCACGCAGGGCCGCGAAAACGAATGCGGACAGATCAAGGTCGGCATGGACGCAGATATTATATTGCTGGATTTCGACACGCCGAGACAGACCGTGTGCACGGATGTCATCTCTGCGCTCGCGTATTCGACAGACGGCCGCGACGTTGTGATGACGCTCTGCCAGGGCAAGGTCCTATACGAAAACGGCGAGTATAAAACGCTCGACATCGAACGCGTACTATATGAGGCCCGAGAGGCTGCAAAACAATTAAATTTGAAAAAATAGGGTGAGGAAAATGAGTGAATACGAACAATTGAGAAGAGACTACGAGGCGTATAAGTCAATGGGATTGAAGCTGGACATGTCGAGAGGTAAGCCGTGCAAGGAGCAACTGGACCTCTCTATGCCGA
>CAZUNC010000013.1:0-24790 GCA_964621475.1 uncultured Defluviitaleaceae bacterium
CTATCCGATCAGCCCCTTGAAATTTCAATCCACGCTCCCGTATGGGAGCGACTATTATTATAACGCATTAAGGAGGATTTTATCATATTTCAATCCACGCTCCCGTATGGGAGCGACAGTGGCAATCAAAGGACAACGACCAAGATCAAGCCATTTCAATCCACGCTCCCGTATGGGAGCGACAACAGTTACCGTGATCTTGGTGAAACAATATCTGATTTCAATCCACGCTCCCGTATGGGAGCGACACAGCTCGGATAACGCCAAGTGGACAAGCAATAGTATTTCAATCCACGCTCCCGTATGGGAGCGACAGAAGATACAACGATACGCACAACGAGGGCGGCATTTCAATCCACGCTCCCGTATGGGAGCGACCTATGAGCCGTTACGCTATCAGCGTCGGCGGCGGATTTCAATCCACGCTCCCGTATGGGAGCGACGCTAAATATATAACAATTGCTTCGAGCCAATGTGTATTTCAATCCACGCTCCCGTATGGGAGCGACACGCTCACCGTGCGTAACTGCGCGGCTGATGAGCTATTTCAATCCACGCTCCCGTATGGGAGCGACGATGAGGATCCAGATGTGAATGAGATCGAGATCATATTTCAATCCACGCTCCCGTATGGGAGCGACTCATTCCGGCGCACCAAGCCAACCCGCCAAAATGATTTCAATCCACGCTCCCGTATGGGAGCGACCCAAACCGGCGTAAGGCGTAGCAGTAAGTCCGAGGGTATTTCAATCCACGCTCCCGTATGGGAGCGACAGACCAGCACAGCGAGAACAAATTGGAGGAGTGTACATTTCAATCCACGCTCCCGTATGGGAGCGACTATCACACAACCAAGATGTCGAGGCAATCTTGGTTATTTCAATCCACGCTCCCGTATGGGAGCGACGCTGATCGGCCTCGAAGAGCTGGCCGTTGTAAAAATTTCAATCCACGCTCCCGTATGGGAGCGACCCATTTTATCCCCGTGGAGCGGAGACAGCTTTTCAATTTCAATCCACGCTCCCGTATGGGAGCGACACTCGCTGAGGACAATGTTGATCGGCCTACAACTATTTCAATCCACGCTCCCGTATGGGAGCGACCTGGGCGCAAGCACTCAGGTCATCGCAGCAGCATTATTTCAATCCACGCTCCCGTATGGGAGCGACCATTTTATCCCCGTGGAGCGGAGACAGCTTTTCAATTTCAATCCACGCTCCCGTATGGGAGCGACCTCGCTGACAGCACAATTGATGTATTCGGCGAGATATTTCAATCCACGCTCCCGTATGGGAGCGACAGCTCAAATGCGTAAGATACATGCATTAAGTAAGATTTCAATCCACGCTCCCGTATGGGAGCGACAAAGTCGGTTACAGATTAATAGTGAATGGAGATGATATTTCAATCCACGCTCCCGTATGGGAGCGACGGATTGATAGCCAACCACGTACACTGGGCAAATTTATTTCAATCCACGCTCCCGTATGGGAGCGACCACAATCAGGCAATGAATACCGTATAATTCAAGATATTTCAATCCACGCTCCCGTATGGGAGCGACGTATTATTTATGCGGTGCATAAGCTCTAAGAGATATTTCAATCCACGCTCCCGTATGGGAGCGACATCACCAAATCCGAGCGCCCGAACCTTGACAACTATTTCAATCCACGCTCCCGTATGGGAGCGACCGTAAAGGAATTGCAAAAACTAAAGGCTGAACAGATTTCAATCCACGCTCCCGTATGGGAGCGACAGTTTGATTTTTCTTGCACGTGCAAGTCGTGCGGGATTTCAATCCACGCTCCCGTATGGGAGCGACTGAGTCACAATGCGATTGCGAGGATTGTAATGATATTTCAATCCACGCTCCCGTATGGGAGCGACAAAAGTTAATAGGATACATAATACAGAGGCAGATGATTTCAATCCACGCTCCCGTATGGGAGCGACCGGAAGGGACATCGCAAGATGTCAAAGCAATACAAATTTCAATCCACGCTCCCGTATGGGAGCGACCACATACCCCATAAGTCATGACCGCCGCAAAGCGGCAATTTCAATCCACGCTCCCGTATGGGAGCGACATAATAAAGTTGCAACATTGCAACAATACAAAAAATTTCAATCCACGCTCCCGTATGGGAGCGACAGTTAATGATCCGTCTTCACATTCACATGTTATACCATTTCAATCCACGCTCCCGTATGGGAGCGACCATGGACAAAGACGCGCATTTACCTACTGGGGTTTATTTCAATCCACGCTCCCGTATGGGAGCGACCGTTGAAAATATCAAAAGCGCACAGACCAAGCTGCAATTTCAATCCACGCTCCCGTATGGGAGCGACCCCAAATGTCAGCGCATTAAGAGAGGCGGTTGAAAAATTTCAATCCACGCTCCCGTATGGGAGCGACCGCTATAGTGAATATCGTGCAAAATACTACGTAGGTATTTCAATCCACGCTCCCGTATGGGAGCGACCAGAAAAAGATATTGCAGATAGCAATAAAAAACGCATTTCAATCCACGCTCCCGTATGGGAGCGACCGTTAGGCGTATCGGTTGTATCGTGGCAAAACTGGATTTCAATCCACGCTCCCGTATGGGAGCGACCGGGCGTTTTATCGACTATATTTGTGTTGTCATATATTTCAATCCACGCTCCCGTATGGGAGCGACCGCGGTTTTGCTTAACTTCCTCCCAGTCTGCAGATGATTTCAATCCACGCTCCCGTATGGGAGCGACCAAATTTCAAACTTAAATACAAATGCTTCGTTGACATTTCAATCCACGCTCCCGTATGGGAGCGACCGTATTAACGATCGCCCATCTCATATCGAAACACGCATTTCAATCCACGCTCCCGTATGGGAGCGACCCGCAAAAACAACCAACTAAACAAACATTACATCCCTAACACTGTACAAATCACCCAAACATCCCTTCTATTCCCGGGCACCTCCCATACCTACACCCTATATAACCATCCCAAACCGCCACATACACATATAAATTCCGGTGCGAATCTGCCGATAAATCAATGATCATTTCCCATTCGCACCGGCCATTATCAACACTCATCAGATGCTCTCACGTTTGTCTTACGCGTAGCACCACAACATTTTCCTCATCAATGCTTAAAGAACCGGACGGTTCCAGCATGTGCAAGTGAGGCACGAACCCCCTCTGCAACCCCCTTCGTATCATTCCGACTTTTCAGAATCGTTCTTATATAGTATACTCAAAATCATTCATTTACAAGTGAACAGGCAACAGTGAGAAACGGAGGTTATTACATTGAAGGTAATACTGTTAAAGGATGTAGCGGGAACGGGTAAGAAGGGTCAGCTTGTGGAGGTGTCCGACGGGCACGCAAAGAATTTTTTGATACCTAAGAAGCTTGCGTCAGAGGCCACGAAATCTAATATAAACGATCTGGAGCAAAAGCGAGCGTCGGCTGAGGCGAAGCAGAAGCGTGAGCTCGACGCGGCAAACGAACTGGCGCAAAGCTTGAATGAAAAGCGCGTATCGCTGAAGGTACGCACAGGCGAGAACGGCAAGGTGTTCGGTTCGGTGACGAGCAAGGAAATAGCCGAAGCGTTGTCGTCTATAGCCGGGATATCCATAGATAAAAAGAAGATTGCTCTCGACGAGCCGATCAAGCAGGTAGGAGAGCACAAGGTGCAGATCAAGCTCTACCCGCGAGTCAGTACGACGATTATTGTGTCGGTCGAAAGTCAATGATGCATAAATAGTTCGACAGTTTTTACATTTTCACTCCTGTATAAATATTTCTGTTATGGAAATAATTCTATTATTTATACGGGAGTGAATAATCATAAAAGTATTTTGTACGTTACTGTTAGTATGCATCTGTACGTTTTCACAGGTGCAGCTGGCGCAGGCTTACGAAAGCGATATAAACATGCCGGACATCCGTCTGATATACGAAGGAAAGCTCTTACATTTGGCGCAACGCCCCGTGGTATCGGAGGGCAAAACGCATTTTCCGATACGGACAATTGCGGAGCAGAACGGAGCCAAGGTTGTTTGGGATGAGAATTACAAGACCGCATTTGTAAGCTATAACGGTGAGTTGATTTCTTATAGCGGCATTATCGAAAACGGGTGTATGCTCGCACCAGCGGATTTCTTTGAGAGCGTGTTCGGTATAAAGACGGTGTTTTATCCCGAATACCGTACGTTTGGCATGAGTAAAGTGGGGCATTTCCCAAAGGCCGCGCAGGTAAAGGCCTTGCTGCCGAGCTACGACGGATATACAAAGGAAGATGTCGAGTGGCTCTCTAAGATCGTAGAGGCCGAGGCGAGGGGAGAGGCGTACAGCTCAAAGCTTGCGGTTGCGAATGTGATCATGAATAGGGTTCAGAACCCGAATTACCCGTCGACGATAAAAGCCGTGATTTTTGACAAACGTCATGGCGTTCAGTTTACGCCCACCAAGAACGGCGCGGTGTATAACAACCCTAAAACCGAAAGCTATCTCGCGGCGCTGGATGCGCTTGAGGGTAGGAATAACGCGTCGACCACATTGTTTTTCTATAACCCGCAATACGCGACGACGAATTGGATCAGCAACAATCGCCAATACGCGTTTACGATAGGCGGCCATAAATATTATTATTGACAAGGGAGTTTGCATATGGATGTACGTGCTTACCTTGAACGTATAGGTTACCCGGTAAATGCGCCGGGGGCCATGGTTCCAAATCTCGGGAATTTAAGGCTCTTGCACTCGTGTCATCTGTATAGCGTACCCTATGAGAACCTAGATATCTATTACAACAAGCCGTTTACTCTTGCCCTTGAGGGCATCTATGACAAGGTAGTCACCCGAAAAAGGGGTGGCTACTGCTTTGAGTTAAACGGCTTGTTTTGTTGGCTTTTACGTTCTCTGGGGTATGAGGTGACGGAGCTCGCGGGTAGATTTTTGCGCGGGGAAACGCAGATACCGATGCGCAGGCACCGGATTTCACTCGTGCGTGTGCCCGGCGAGCACACACAATACATAGCCGATGTAGGCGTCGGGACGGTATGCCCGCGGTTTCCGCTCGCGTTCGTGCTAGAGCTTGCACAGGACGATCTCTGCGGGGAGCGCTACAAGATAACCGCCGATCCTGCACTCGGATACATCATCAATGAATATAACAAACCTCAAAACATATACACGCCCTATTATTCGTTTACACTCGAGCCACAGTTCGACGTGGATTTTTTGACCGTGGATTACTACTGCAAAACTGCGCCAGAGTCGATTTTCAGGCAGATGATCATGTGCGGTATAAAGTCGCCCGAGGGTGGCGCGTATTTTGACGGCCACGTACTGAAACTCTATGTGAACGGAAAAGTCGCGGAACGAATAGCGCAGGACGATAACGAGTGCTTCAAGATACTGAAGGAGCATTTCGGGATAGAATAATCTAAGCATTGAATGCAAAAAAGGCTGTAGCATAGGACAAAACCCGTGATTAAGGTTTTGTTCGGCTACAGCCTTTTATTTATATGCATATCTATTTATTTATTAACTGTGTGATTGTTTTTAGTGAATGGTATGCGAAGTTGAGCTTGTCGTATCCTATGCTGTCATAGACGGCTTCGTAGCTCTTTTGAGCCGCGTCGATGCCTTTGTTATAATATGTGTTCAGATCTACGAGGCTATGTTCGCCGGGTTTTTGAAACTCATATATGCAGGTTATCGCCTTGCCGTAATATGAGGCATAAGCCGCCTCACTCTTGATGTTTTCGGCTTCGTTCTTTCGTAGATAATTCATTACGGCTATCTCGTCGGTATGTTTTATTACGGAACCCAATAATAAAGAATCTATCTTTTCCAGCCAGAACGGTATGCAGGTCACCATATATAGACCCTTTGATTTAGCATATTTATATGCGCTTGTCATAGCGGCGTCATATCTTGTAAAGTATTTCTTCTCGTTTGTCTTCCATTTGTCATCTAAATAGCTCTCTACATCAAACAGAATGCCACCGATCGCCTCGTCGGGTTCAACCTTTGCGTTGTAGTCGCAGACCTTGTCGATCATCTTTTTCATCGTGGTAGCGTTACCGTCGAAGCCCATGTCTGGGCTACCTGTTAGATAATATACTGCTATATCGTTTTCAGAGAGGGTTTTGACAAATAGCTTTAGTTCCTTTGTATTCAATTGAGTGTCTTTAATATATTGATAAAGAACGCCGACATCGAGCTGCTTTAACACCGAGACGGTGTCCGTGGGCTTTTTTATCTGGTCCGGATCCCAAGAGAACATACCGCTTCTGGAGATGACTGAAGCAGTGTCCGATTCAGTTATTACCTCATTGGCCATTACATAGGCTCTTGGAGATATTGGTAGGGTTATGGTAGAGGCAACGGTCAAGCCTATCGCGGCAGCTTTTACACATAACCTGTGTAAACGATGAATAACGATCCCTCCTTATTATTAGTGTATGCATCATTATACACCTCATTTATGTTTGAATTGTGACAATTATATTAATTATTGATAAGCCTATGTGTTCATTTTGATACGTTTAATCTGGCCCCAGTGATGCTTTCCGGAGCTATATTTTCTGAATGCAGTCAAGCGGACCATAGACAGTATCGTCCTGAATACGAGTGTCTCGATTAGGCACAGCGAAATGACTTTAAGCATATCCTTCGTGTGCATCTTGATCTCCATGGCGTGAATACGGGCGAAGAACGCGGTGATCGACAATATACCTGTAAACACCGAATACAATAGCATCAGCATAAACATATAGGATACGTTTACTATATTGAATGCGGCGGCAGCGATGATTGTTATGATACCGAATATCTCTATATAAGGAGACAGCAGCTCATACACGAGGAAGTAAATGAATGAAACTAAGCTGATTAGACCATAAGCCGGATTAAATATGAGAGAGCGATGGTTCCATAGACTTTGAAATAGTCCGATATGCCAGCGCCTGCGTTGTTTACGCAGATCGTCAAGGGTTTCAGGGGCCTGACTCCAGCAGACCGCATCGGCTGCATACTTGATCCGATAGTCAATGTTGTTTGAGCGGCAATAGGCATGAAGCCTAACGACGAGCTCCATATCCTCGCCCATCAACGAACTGTCGTAACCACCCGCAGCTATAACCACATCCTTTTTAAATAGTCCAAATGCACCGGATATGATCAGGTTGCCGTTAAACTTATCAAACAGCAGCCTTGAGGCCAAAAAAGATCGATCGTACTCGAGCACCTGCATACATAGGACTAGGTTGTGCGGCATGTTATAATCCACAACCTTGCCGTCCCTGAGTGTTATATCGTTTACTATCCTTACAAGCCCGCCGCATGCTACGACATTATTTGATTCGAGTAGGGGACGGGCTATATTTGTGAGCGCGTCGTGCTGAAGCATCGAATCTGCGTCCATGCAGACAAAATACGGATACTCGCTTGCATTTATGCCCACATTCAACGCGTCGGCCTTGCCTCCGTTTTCCTTTCGGATCAATGTCACGCGTACCTTCTCGGCTTGCGTAGCATATATGAATATCTCATTCTTACACGGCACCTTTTTACGCAGCGGACGTTCGAGCTTTTCCATTTTTAAGGAATCGATCAATACCTCACAGGTTTTGTCACTTGAACCATCATCCACTACGATGATCTCATATAAACGGTAATCCAGGTTTAATAGCGACCTCACGGTGTCGACGACGGTTAGCTCTTCATTATATGCGGGCACGATGATCGATACCGGCATGTAATAGTCATGGTTAAGGAAGTTGTACATACGCTGACGCGTACGCTGCTCGTAAAGCGAGATTGAGCCTACCGTCACAGATAGGAGCAGAAACCCAGAATACACCGCGAGGTAGATCACATAAAACGCGGCGACAAAATAAAATATGTTCTTTACTATTTCATATGCGACTTGCATGTCAGCGATCATTCCTTATGCGCTTTTGACTTGGGAGGTCTTGTTCATCTGCCAACGGTATGTCATCATTTGTTTTGCGTATTGATCCTTGGATTCGGACATCATCATAAAATCGTCAAGTGTTACACCTAAATACAACAGGCTGTCTGCCGCGTTGAATCGGATATACCAGTTAGGGCTCCCCAGAACGTTTAGCAGTGCTTCCTCTGTCTCTGAGCACGGATAGTTTTGAAGCGTGGACGCAGCTACCGCCGACAGCTCCCACATCTCCTCCACTGTCTCGCCCAATAAACCGATTAGGTAATCACGAGCAGGTTCGTACCGATATCGGCGAAAATATCTCAGCACAGCTATTTTTACCTCATTATCGATGCTCTTTTGTGTCAGCAGCTCATATAGCTGCTCGCAGTAATCTGCGGTCTGCATACGCATATAGTTGATGATGGCTATCTGCAGTGTCACATCAAAAGTATTAAATTCTTTCCAGAGCTTTTTGATGAGCAATTCATGGTCGCCTTCAAACAACAGTAAACCGTCTGAGAGCAGCTTAGTGTTTTGGTTGGATGGTGTGAGGTTTGATATCCTCATTGCGCGCATTACATTATCCGCGTTGCCAAACCCGTAAATGGCCTTTAACGCGTTCTCTCTGACATAAACCGATTTGCTGTTTAAAAAAGTAAGCATGATCTCGGGTACGACATCCGATTCGCTGTTCTTAAACAGCTTATACTTAGACATCATATGGGCAAAACAAGATCGTTTGATATCGGATTTTCGTTTGTAATATATAGCGAGCCGCTCAAACATCTTTGAATTGTTATTCAAAAATTCATCTACGAGCTCAAGCCATTCGCCTCTGAGTAAATCTATCGCATTGTCAAAGGCGATTAGGTTATTAGTGTTCTTGAGCCTTGCGTAAAAATAATCCCTATTGTCTTTCGGGATAGCATCTGGGTCTGAGTAGTCCTGCATTTCCTTGACGATAACGGCCATAAAAGCCTTACGGCTTCGGTTTAGCATCCAATCGGCGATTTTGCTGTAAATCAGATACCCGGAATTGAACGCTACCATACACAGACATATGTAAATACACAGATAAACAAGTAATTCTATACTCAACTATTGCCTCCAAACGGCTTGCAGATGGTAATAGGATTTCTTTAAGCGCTCATGATAGCGGGGTTTATCCTTCCAGCCCTTGAGCGCGGCCTTATAAAGCCCTATATCTTGTCTGCCAAGCCCCATATAAATGCTGTCGATGCGAAGACCCTCGACACCGTAGTGCTCATAATAATCATCGTGAATAATCATCTCGGACGGGTTCATGAAGTTTAATAGCTGCCATGGCAGCCTTATTTCTATGTAATCCCCATTTATGCAAAAGTCCGCGAGCGAATCATATTCGTCTGAATCTGGGTTTGCGTTTCCGTGTCTAAGCACGTTTGTTTCGTATGTCTCCGAGAGGGCATACGGATCATGCGTCGAAATATTTGTCGGTGTGCGCAGTATAAGCTTGATGGGCTTAAATAACGGCGTGTTCACAGCCGGCGGATTTTCGTACGCATCCAACCCATGAGTTTCATGGTAAAACATCGCGCGCAGACTCTCATAGCGCTCTTGCACGAGTATATGACTATCTGACATACCGTTTAACTTGATCACGAAATCCGCATCGCGGTCAAATCGTATGTCGTAGTTTACACAGTATGGGCTGCCCGTTTTGGGTGTCACATCCATAGGTATATACAGCTGTTCTCCAATATTATAATCCTTCTTGTTGACAAGCAGGTAAATAAACCGCTCATCATACTTCATCGACAGTGACGCATCATCATTTACAGTAACAATGTCGGTCATATCCCATTCAGATATATCACCGTCCACATAACAAACACTCTTGTCTTTGCCTGGGTCAAATGCCAATAGGCCAAAGAACTGTTCGTCGGTCTGATAGTCGCTCCAGAAGGCCGTCTTTTGAAGGTCCACGGCATACATGGTATTCCAGGTGCGTCTAAACCATTCGTCCTGCCATGAATACACTATAGCACCCGCACATCCAGCGTCCATGATATCACGATAGGAATCAACGAGTGCCTGGCCTTGCTCTGTTTCTGTGAGCATGCCTTGATTGCGGCCTGTATGTGTATCGCGCAGTGACATACCCCTGGAGGAAGGGAACCCGAACTCGGAAACAACGACGGGCATACTGTGATGCTCCACCAATTGCCGCAGGTAGGTGTAATAGGTGTTGATCTTACCGCTTTTATCGGTAAAAGACGATACATCTGGTAAAAATGCCAAGTAATCCGGATAAAACGGATATACATTGTACGATGCAAACATGCCAGACAAAAAGCTGTCCGTGGCCTTTATGTGTTCGACATCGATTGAGGCAAACTTAGGCATAGTGTTCGCGATATCATCTGGATATTCAAACGGGTCTGTGCTTGCTCCGTTTGCAAATGCAATGAGCCGCTGAGTGCCATATCGCTCGGTTTCATATTTAACTATGCTGTCGCCGACACGGGCAAGCATACCCTCAAATGCCGATGCCTCCGCTGTGGTATGTATGTATAACCCATCGTATGAGGCCTTATCGGCCTGCATACGATCCGTATACGCGACCGTTGTATCCTCCCATTCAACACCCAAAATATAACCTATGACCCACTGCGAAATATCATGTAGATATGCGCCACCGCTCCTGTCGGTATCGGAAATCATCTTCTTCTTACCGTGGACTACATTGACCATGTCCATGCCGTCTTTGATAAATTTATCCAGAAAGTCGGCATCGTAAGCGTCTCGGCGGGAGTTTTGTATATAATCATTTACCCAAAGCCCGTGAATGAGATATAACGGACTCGGGTTATCACTGTTAAATTCATACAGTGCCTCATAAAACTCCGGATCCAATACCGTATAAACGCGCACCGTGTTTGCGCCCATGTCGGCGATGTATCCGAGCCACCTCAGGTAATCCTGTTTTGTAGCGGCATATTCGCTTGGAAAGTGACCGGGCATCCCCGAGCCCATATCCACGCCCTTTATAACAAGTGCCTCAAAGTCCGTGCCGTTATTGACAAACAAGCTTTTATCTATGGATTTAGATACAGTGGTTATTGGTTTGTTTCCGCTCAGGTCAACATAAACCCCTGCTGTATAGTACAAATAATCAAACAGGAAATACAATACCGCTAATAACACGCATATTATGATGAATCTTCGCATATTAACCTTTCTTAGTGGTTGTAATATTTAACTTTTGATTCGTGTGAATACTGTCTGAGTATCTCGATGTTAGCGTCTAGCCATTGACCCCGATTGATGATGTACTGTTTGAATTGTGCAGCGGCTGCGCTGTAGCTTTTTAAGTTGCGCTCATCGGGATTCAACTTGTTGAGGTGATTCAGATTGGCAGTGTCAAAGCTGTAACCCCATTTTTCGTTATTGCGTATTATGGCCGGGGTCAAATAGCCAATTGTTTGATTGATGTATTGAAGCAGCCTGCTTCCGTCGAGGGCTCCTGCACGCAATTCCCTGTACCGGTTGATAACTGCATTTACAAACGCTTCATCCTTTAGCAGCATGTTATATTCGGTTCGGTACTGCATAAAGAAGCCGTCAGTGGTATGCGCCGAATCCATGTAGTTGTCGCAGGAGTTGTTAAAATCCCACACGGGTCCTATCTTTATTTTTCCGCGCGGGTCCTTGTAAAAGTAGGTTGAAAACGTGCCCGCGTCTCGGTTGCCGAAGAATTCGTTGATGATCATATAATCAACGAAGGAATCTACGTCAATATATTTGCGATATCCGAAATCCTTTTCGTTGTAGTCATATGAATACAGAGCCTTTTCAAAGCTGCTAAAATCCCTATCTACGTATTCCATGGTCTGCAGTGTGATCCGATTGGCGGGAGGGTAGATGATCTCCTGTGTAGTACCAACGTTCATCTTCTTCGTATAACGAGTAAAGGTGTCTATCTCGGCAGGGAATCCGAGCACACGATCCGACCGGAGTATATAACCTGAGAAGTTGTCTCTCTCATTGTATTTTTGTATGTTTATCCGGTCCGGGCTTCGGGCCACAGTCTCCATTGCCAGATACAAGCCCATGTATTCCCCGTCAACAAACATCTCGCAATATCTCGCTTTAGGAGACCATTCCATAATCTCACTCGCGATGTTTAGGCAAATGAAATTACGCAGCATAGTCTTATCTAAAAACGGGCCGTTTAACGCCCACTCGTCATGAGCCGGCATATCCATCAGTTCAACATGATTCTCGCTTTGTTTTTGATCGATAAAATTTACCTTATATGATTTTTTATCAAACAGGATTGATGAATTGCCCCTGTATTTGATAATCGCGCCGCTTACAATTTCGGGTGTATCGCTCAAATGGTTAGCGTCTTGATTGTCGTAGACATTTATCCGAGCCGTTATGCTGTTTGATGTATATATGGTTTCGGTAAGCATTGATAATTCAAGCTTTTGTTTGTTTGTGTCTATCGAAATAATCGGTAGATGCGAACAAAACTGATTGGTCGGGTGATCGCACGAGGTTGATGGGGGTCTATCGGCGTATATGTATATCTGCTCACGATCTATGGGTTTATACACTGTTATGAGCATTATCATAGCTACCATCGATAGTGTGGCTAAAATTGTTACGATCTTAAATGAACTCATCGTTTTGGGTTATGATGTTCGCGTATTCTATCTGCCCTTTTTCGTATAGCATACTCGTTATGCTATTGCCCGTGGCCTGCATATCCTTGTAGATCCGCGAGGACAGCTCATATATGTACTCAACCGTATCCGTTGTCGTGTTCTTGACCTTGAGGTTTGCCTTGCGCTGGAACATCTTGAATACGACGCTCTCTACTTCATGCTCGATATTCCTTGCGCCTTTTATGATCAAGAGAACGCGGTTGTCATTCTTGACCCGGCCCAAAAACATCATGACTACAAACACAACAGCCGAACCCAGAGCGCCGACCATATAATCTCCTGAA
Organism: uncultured Defluviitaleaceae bacterium; assembly: GCA_964621475.1. GTDB lineage: Bacteria > Bacillota > Clostridia > Lachnospirales > WQUN01 > CAYURR01. The sequence goes on from CAZUNC010000013.1 coordinate 12,961, forward strand.
CCGCTGCATATGCCGCCGATAATCGCCCAAAATATGTATGCCGAATCACGCGAATCCTTAATGGCCGTACGGTAACGAACGATGGATAGCGCGCCGACCATACCCAGAGACAATGCGACATTGTTTCCGATAACTATCATGACGGTAGAAGAGAGCACTGTCATCATAATCAATGATACATTAAACTTTTTACTGTAGACCGTACCCGTATGCGAGATCCAATATGACAGATAGATTGCAAAACCGAGGATGGTAGCAACTGCTAAATGCGTTATTATCTGCTCTGGGGAAAGGCCTGGCATGTCGTTGCTTTTTTGAAGGAATTCTAAAATGTATCTTCTCAAATCTAACAATCCTCCGTTTATGTTTGTCGTTTAGTATATGTATTGCAACGAGACCTGTCTGCCGAGGCAATATTTGCTTACGGACAGGCTGCTCTTTGAATATTCGTTGGCGATGTCTTTTATATAATTCAATAAAAAACCGTTATATTTAATCTCAAGTATAACAAGGTATTTGTCTAATACCGGATACAGGCATAGATTTGGTGAAAATATATCAAAGCAGCTTTCGGTAGCCTCGATATTACTGTCAAATGTCACGCGTATCTTGTTTTCCTTTGCAATAAAAGCCTTTCTCTTGTACTCGATAACGGCTGTGGGCCTGTAGCATTGTTCGTTCATAATCGTATAGCATTCGAAGGCAAAGGGCTCGCTTTGCTTTAATAGGCATGAGTAATTTCCCTTTATAAGGGATATAGTATCGTCTCGGCTTAGCCTTAGTGAGCGCTTGAGCTGTTCCGCGCCCTGCTTCTGTTTCATTTCAAGCATCGCGAAGCTCGCAGACGGGTCATATAAACGCAGGCGGATCTTTCGCCGTACCTCCGTGCCGTCCTCCTTGCTCGTGAAATCCCTGTTGCCCAGAGTATCGAAATACAGAGAACGTATGATGTAGCCATGTGTACCGTTATGCTCGTCTTGTGATAGAAGCTGACTGAGATAGTGGCTGTGCCGGATATATTCCTGTGCTGTAATGAGGTATTTGTGCTCTTGTCTACTCACAATGTTCATAGCTGGCTCCCGGTAATTTTATATAAGGGTTCTGTTAAATATTGGTGTTTTGCATGAAATAAAAAAATAATTGACATGAAACCATAATGATTTTAGAACAAAAAAAGACAAATTGCATACTATCAAAGATGGATTGTAGTGTCAAGCATACTGTTGGGAAATATTCACAGTAATTATATACGCTCTTGAATACAAATTCATTTCCGTGGTATAATCTTGGGAATAATTCATAGAAGTCAAATGGCAAAGACAACAAGGAGGTGGTTATTCACCGGGTATGAGGAGAGATATGAGGAAGAGATCCCGAAGAAACGGCGGTTTCAGATACATAATGGTGATGTCAGCTGTATCGCTTGCGATAGCGGCTGTGACTGTTATCATCGTATTGACCAATGTGTTTCAACCGGATGCGATAGCAAGCAGCGCGCATGTCACGGACACAGAACAAGAAGCCGATGATAATGCCGATAACACTAAGGATAAAAACGATGCCGAATATAAACAAAAGAAGGAAACCGTCGAAAGTGACCGGATATATAAGAACATTTTTATAGAAGATACCGATGTATCGGATCTGACGCGTGAGGAAGCAAAATCCCGCGTGGCTGAGGATATATTGAACAACCTTAAGCAAAAGAGTATAACCCTCAAGCTGTCGTCAGGCACAAACGACAAGGAATATTCAATGACGTTTGCGGACTTTGCGATATTGCCGGATTTTACAAAGGTGGTAGAGGAGGCGTACGCATATGCACGCAACGGCTCCTTGGATGATCGGTATAAGCAGATAGACGCGCTAAAGGACAAACCGCTGAAGCTGAAGGCGGATGATAAAAATCTGTATGCTCGTTTATATACAGACACGGGCATAGAGGCCGCTTTGTCCGGCATAGCGGACGAGATACTCGTAGAGCCACTGGATGCACAGATGCATCGCCAGAACGGCGAGTTTGTGATCACACCTGAAAAGGCCGGCTCCGAAATGGATATGGAGGCCACTGTAAAGGCCGTAAAGAAGACACTCGAGGAAAACTCATCAGGCAACTCGGTCGTGTACATACTGACAAAGGTCAAGAACCCTACATTTACATCTGCAGACTGCGAGCAGAGCAAATCTGTGATTGGTTCGTTTACTACTAAGATAGCACCGGGTTCCGAAGGTCGACTGACCAATATCAAAACAGCGGCATCAAAGATCAACGACAACATGATAAAGCCCGAGGATGTGTTCTCTACGAACGAGGCGTTCGGACCGAGCACAACCGAGAACGGATACGCGATCGGCAAAGTCATCATCGACGGCAAGCTCGTTGACGATATCGGCGGCGGTGTGTGTCAGGTTTCGAGTACCCTGTATAACGCGATATTGTTTTCTGAGCTTAAGGTGGTCGAGCGGCAGAACCACTCGTTAAAGGTTGGTTATGTGGACTACGGCTTTGACGCGACGCTCGCGGGTGACTACATAGACTTTAAGTTTAAAAATGATACAGAGCATCCCGTTTACATAGAATGCTATATCGAAAACAGCAAGGTCATATGCAATATCTACGGTAAGGAAACCCGTGATCCGAAGCGCACGTTGAAGTTTACAAACGAGCTCGTCGAAAAGGTCGAGCCGGCGCCAGAGGAGGTAACAGAGGATCCGACATTGCCACTTGGCGAACGCGTTGCTGATCCGGAGGCCAAGACGGGTTATCGTTATCGTGTATATAAAAACATTTATCAGGATGGCAAGTTTGTTTCAAAGGAACAGGTGAACACGAGCTATTACAAGCCTGTGGTAGGTAAGGTGCGAGTAGGCACCGGACCAGCGAAACCAGCCGAACCTACTCAGACAGCACCCGAGAATACACCGCAGCCGACCCAGGTCGTACCGGAGTGGCAGCCGGATAATGCACCGACACCGATGCCCGAGCAGGTACCTGAAAACACGGGTGACTCGAACGATCAAGAGGTTATACCGCTACAGCCGGGTGTTCCCGTGATGCCGGAGTGATATGGAGTGACGTATCGATGATCATTACCACGGATTCGCGACGGATCAGTTCCGTAGAGAACCGTGGTTTTTTATATCAACAGCAACTAACATTTAATGAAAAGGGAGATTGCAATGATTATTATTTTGAAGCCTAACCCGGAGCCAAACGCACTTGAAAACCTCAAGGCGTGGCTTAAGAATATGAATTTCGAGATCAACCTCAGTGAGGGTAAGAACACAACAATAATGGGCCTAATAGGCGACACCTCGGCTGTGGATGTCGAGCTGCTACAGGCACTCGATATCGTGCAGGATGTAAAGCGCATATCCGAACCGTACAAGACAGCTAACAGGAAGTTTCATCCGCTCGACACCGTGATCGAGATCGGCGATAACAAGGATAAGATAGGCGGCGGTAACTTCATGGTGATGGCGGGGCCATGCTCCGTTGAGTCCCGCGAGCAGATATGCGAGATCGCAAGAGCTGTAAAGGCATCGGGCGCTACCGTATTGCGAGGGGGTGCGTTCAAGCCGCGTACATCACCGTACGCATTCCAGGGCCTGCGTGACGAGGGCATCGCGCTGCTTTTGGAGGCGAAAAAGGAAACAGGCCTCGCAGTCGTAACAGAGATCATGGACCTGTCGCAGCTGCCTCTGTTTGACGAGGTGGACATCATACAGGTTGGTGCGCGCAACATGCAAAACTTTGAGCTTTTGAAGGAACTCGGAAAGATCAGCAAGCCTATATTGCTAAAGCGCGGACTCGCGAACACCGTAGACGAGCTTTTGATGAGCGCCGAATACATCATGGCCAGCGGCAACAGGGAGGTCATCCTCTGCGAGCGCGGCATACGTACATTCGAAAACGCCACGCGCAACACCCTCGATATTTCGGCGATACCGGTTATCAAGGAGCGTTCGCATCTGCCCATCATCATAGACCCGAGCCATTCGACCGGTATAGCGCGTTATGTGCGCAGCATGTCACTCGCATCTGCGGCTGCGGGTGCAGACGGCTTGATCATAGAGGTTCATAACAATCCCGCTAAGGCCCTCTGCGACGGTCAGCAATCGATCACGCCCGAGGCGTTTGACGCACTGTATAAGGAGATCAACTCGATCTTGTCGATAGTGAGGTAGTTTATGAGAAAGACTGTGGGTATAGTAGGCTTAGGACTGATCGGCGGTTCGCTTGCAAAGGCTTTTACCGCGTTTACGGAGCACAGGGTGCTCGGTTATGATGCGGACAGGGCCACAGTTGAACAGGCGCTCAACGACCGCAATATCGCCGATGTGTTGGGTGAGAGGAATTTCGGTGAATGCGAGTCTATCATCATAGCGTTGTATCCGAGGCAGACCGTCGAGTTTGTAAAAAATAACGTGGCGCATTTTAAGAAGGGGACATTGATAGTCGACTGCGCAGGTGTAAAGAAGAATATCTGCACGGAGCTCTCGCCGTTTCTGTTGGAAAACGGACTGTATTTTATCGGCGGGCATCCAATGGCGGGTCTCGAACGCTCAGGTTATGAGCACTCTTCAAAGGAACTGTTCTTAAACGCATCGATGATACTCTGCGTGGATGAAACCACAAATATCGTCGCGCTTAAAGCCGCCGAGTTATTGTTCTTGTCCGTAGGTTTTGGGGTTATTACAGTGACCTCGGCTGACGAACACGATCGTATGATCGCATATACCTCACAGTTAGCACATGTGGTTTCAAATGCGTTTGTAAAAAGCGAGACCGCCTCTATGCACAAGGGATTTTCTGCGGGTAGCTTCAGGGATCTCACACGTGTAGCACGGTTAAATGAGCGCATGTGGGCGGAGCTGTTTCTTGAAAACAAGGAGCATCTGACAGCAGAGATAGAGGCACTCACACAGAGGCTCGCAGACTATGTAGATGCGATGAAGCGAGACGACAGGGAAGTATTGGAGCAGCTGCTCAGAGACGGAACCGAAGCGAAGGAACGCGCGGACGTTCGAGAGAGGACGGAGAAACGCTGATGAGACGCATCACGGTAGATACCTCGAGGGCGTACGATGTACTGATAGGCGGCGGACTGTTAAACGACTGCGGTACACTAACCAAAGAAAATTTGCCTAAGGAGATTGCGGCGAAAGCGTCGACAGCTGTACTTGTGAGCGACGACATCGTAGATGGCCTGTATGCGCATAAGGTCAAGGCTTCGTATGAAAGTGCCGGGTACAATGTGCTGCAGTTTACGTTTCCAAATGGTGAGGCCTCGAAGAACATGCAAACCCTCACGGAGCTGCTTACGTATATGTCACAAAACGCCGTGACCAGATCAGACATCATCGTAGCTCTCGGAGGCGGTGTGGTGGGGGATCTCGCGGGTTTTGCGGCAGCGATATATGTCAGGGGTATGGCCTATGTGCAGATCCCTACGACCTTTCTGGCCGCCGTCGATTCCTCGGTCGGTGGAAAGACAGCCGTTGATCTGTCCACGGGTAAGAATATGGCCGGTGCGTTTCATCAGCCGTCGCTTGTGATCTGCGATACGAACACATTTGCAACGTTACCGGACGGGGTCTTTGCGGACGGTATCGGTGAGGCGATCAAGTACGCTATGATAGCGGACCGCTCGTTATACGACCTTATGGTCGAGCAGAGATTGACCGCGTCCGACCCGAGGATTGTGGATGTGGTCGAAACCTGTGTGAGTATAAAACGTGATGTAGTGACTGAGGATGAGTTCGATAACGGCTTGCGCCAGATATTAAATTACGGTCACACAGCCGGACATGCGGCGGAAGGCTTAAGCGGATATACGATCACACATGGCCGCGCGGTCGCGATGGGCATGCGGATTATAGCGCGCACATCAGACAGATTGCATCCGGACGCGCATATCTTTGACGCGACGGAAAAAATACTCGAGCTATATGGCATAGACGCTGTGTGTCCGTATAGCCCGGTCGAGCTTGCGCAGGCCGCACTCGCGGACAAGAAACGCCGTGCCAATACAATCACACTCGTAATGTTGTCAGCCGTCGGACAAGCGTATCTAAAACCCATACCGGTCAGCGAATTGGAGGCGTATTTCTCATGAACATCCGCATAAAACCACAGAAGCTTCAAGGAACAATAGCCGCTATCTCGTCAAAGTCGCATGTACATCGCTTGTTGATAGCTGCCGCTCTGACGGATGCAAATGACACAGCTGCGCTAACGACAGTTGTGACTAATGTGATGTCGAGGGATATAGAGACTACTATAGGATGCCTGAGGTCGTTGGGCGCGGATATTACAATTAAAGATGAAGGAACGCAGAAATACATAGAGGTTAGGCCGATAGATCGTACGGGGAGCGGGGCGCTATCACCGTTGTTAGACTGCGTCGAGAGTGGTTCCACGGCACGTTTCCTATTACCTGTCGCGGCTGCTGTCTGCGACGAAAGCCGCTTTACGGGCTCGGGTAATCTGCCTAACCGTCCGCTGTCGCCTTTGTCCGATCAGATGAAGCTACACAACTGCCGCTTCTCTGCTGATATGATGCCGCTGACGCTGTACGGTAGGTTAAATTCAGGGGATTTTTACATAGACGGTAGCATCAGCTCGCAGTTTGTGAGCGGGTTATTGTTTGCATTGCCGATACTTGAAGGGGACAGCAAAATAATTCTGACCTCGCCATTGCAATCGTCCGGTTACGCGGAGCTGACCGTGCAGACACTGGAACGCTTTGGTATAGAGGTCGGGCGTATCGATACCTCCGATAATGAGTTTGGCGGTTATGTCGTTAAAGGCGGGCAAACATATACATCCCCGGGAACGATAATATCGGAAGGGGACTGGTCGAATGCGGCGTTCTGGTTGGCAGCCTCATATATGCCCACAAACGGACATATCGAGGTCACAGGGCTTGATCCAACGTCTCTTCAGAAGGACAAACGCATAACGGAGATACTGCCGCAGATCTTTTCGCAGGATCACGTTGTGATAGACGCAGCGGAGATACCGGACCTCGTGCCGATACTCGCGGCTGTTTCGACGGCTGGGCATGCGGTTGTACATATCACGAATGCGGCCCGTCTGCGCGTAAAGGAGAGCGACCGTCTGCAATCGGTAACAGATATGCTGAGTGCGCTCGGCGCGGATATACAAATGCTTGAGGACGGCCTGATCATTCGCGGTACGGGTGGGCTTAAAGGCGGCACGATAGACGCATGCAACGATCATCGTATACCTATGTCCGCTGCGATAGCCTCTTGCGCATGCGCAGCAACCAGTGCAGCGCAAAACGACGTTGTGATCATCGGAGCAGAGGCTGTGAATAAATCCTATCCACATTTCTTTGAGGACTTTAATATGCTGGGGGGCAACGCTGTTGTCATCTGAATACGGCAGGAACGTACATATACAGATATTCGGGCAGTCGCACTCGGCGGGGCTTGGTGTGGTAATAGACGGATTACCCCCGGCAGAACAGATTGACTTGGAAGCCGTACAGACCTTTTTGGATCGCAGGCGCGGAGGCAAGGCCTTTTCGACGAAACGGCGCGAGGCTGACACACCGAATATACTATCCGGACTTGTAGATAAAAAGACTTGCGGCGCACCACTCTGTGCGGTGTTTGAAAACGCAGACACGCGCTCCGGGGATTATGCGCAGATAGCGGATCTGCCGCGACCCTCTCATGCAGACTACAATGCATATGTAAAATATAAGGCCTCAAACGATGTACGCGGAGGCGGGCATTTTTCTGGGCGGCTTACGTTACCGCTATGTTTTGCTGGTGCGGTCTGTATGCAGATACTCGAGCGCAGAGGCATATATATCGGCGCTCATATCGCAGCGATTGCGGATGTGGACGATACACCATTCGATCCGGTTGGCGTAAGTAAGGAGCAGCTCGTAAATTTAAGTGCGTCGGATTTTGCGGTGAATGACGAAGTCAAGGCTACGCTCATGAAGGAGCGTATCGCGCAGGCGGCCTCGGAGGGTGATTCGGTTGGAGGTATCATCGAGTGTGCGATCATAGGCCTACCGCAAGGCTTGGGCGATCCGATGTTTGATGGTCTCGAAAACCGGATTGCGGCAGTGGTATTTGGCGTACCCGCGATCAAGGGTATAGAATTCGGCGCTGGTTTTGAGGCGGCACGCATGCGGGGCAGCGCGCATAACGACCCGTATACCGTGACGGATAACCGCATTTTGCCGCGCACGAATAACGCGGGCGGTATATTGGGTGGTATAACGACCGGCATGCCCGTGATATTTAGGACCGCTATAAAGCCTACTCCGTCTATCGCAATGGAGCAGGATACCGTGAGCATAAGCGGTATGGAAGAACGAAAGCTCATAATCACAGGCAGACATGATCCATGCATAGTGCCGCGAGCCGTACCGTGCATAGAGGCTGCGGCAGCAATAGCGATTATGAATACCTATATGTAAAATCTCGAAAGGAATGTCGCTTATGTATAATCAACTAATAAATACCGGTGTTTTATATGAGCATATACCGGGCGGCGTGATGCTTGCCGTTGCCGATAACGAGATCACGATAAAAGAAGCAAACCGGGGATTCTTTGACATAGTGGGTTATACACAGACGGAGCTGAACGAGAGATTTCAAAACAAGATCGCGCCGATGTTGCATCCAGATGATTTGAATACGGTTTTGGGATTGATGTCATCGGTAAGGGACGGCGAAGTATTTAACGTCAAAGCGCGGTTAATCGACAAGGTCTGCGGCTATACTTGGGTGCATTTGAGTGGCCGCCTGTCACAGGATGTCTCCGGTCAAAACATCGTGCATTTCCTCATGGTGGACATATCGGACTATATAGAGGCCTATGAACGCCTTGAAAAGGAACAGGACTTCAATGAGATGATCGCGAGCCTGACCGACGACGCATTCTTTGACTGTGACCTCCTGAATAAATCTATTCGCTTTTCAAAGAATTTCGCAAATCGTTTCGGCATCAACGATGTGCTTGATGACTTCCCGCAGTCGTTGCGAGACACACAGATCATCGCCGAAGACAGCTTGTTTTTTTTAGAAACCCCACAGCTGACGGCGGTGGAGGAAATAATTGAACAGGAACTACACTGCATAATGCCCGACGGCAATGACGCGTGGTATCTGTGCCATTACAACGTGATCGAAAATGAATGTAATGTGCCCGTGCGTGTACTCGGTAAGCTCACCGATATCACAAGACATCGCGCAAAGATCGATGAGCTGTCAGAAAAGGCCGAAAAGGATCAATTGACCGGCCTTTATAACAAGACCACCGCTGAATATCTAATAAAAGAGATCCTGAAGAAGCGCAGATACGGTGACGACAAGCACGCGCTGATGATGTTAGACATCGATAACTTCAAGAGCATAAACGACAAGCTCGGTCACCTGTACGGTGATATCGTGCTTGCGCAGCTCTCCGAATATATCAGGTCTGTGTTCCGATCGGATGACATCATCGGTAGGGTCGGTGGCGACGAATTCTTCGTATTTTTGAAGAACTACGGTTCGGTCGATGTGCTCTGCGAAAAGGCCTCGGAATTATGTGTGCTATTGAGTAAGACTTACACGGAAAACGGCGTGACTGTGGATATATCGGCGAGCATAGGCATATCACTGTGCCCCGAGCACGGCATGGACTTTGACACGATGTATAAAAGCGCAGACAGCGCGTTATATATCTCAAAGGAGAAGGGGAAGAACAACTACACGGTATATGACGGACAGTCTAACGCAGACTATCATTCAACCCGCACCGAGATCGATACGCATGGATATGTGCAAAAGAGCTTTAGAAATAACCGGATCGAATATGTGTTCAAGCTTCTCTACGAATCGGAAAACCCCGTGAACTCCATAAACTCGGTATTAAAGCTGATCACAGAGCAATTTGGCTTTAGCCGAGGATATATCTTTGAAAACGACGACTGTGGGATGTATTCTTCAAATACCTTTGAATGGTGTATGAAGGGTATCAAACCCGAGATTCACAACCTGCAAAAGCTGCCGATGGAGACACTCGCGCGATCGGCTGCCTCGCTGGAACAGACGGGTATGTACATAGTGAGGTGCTTAGAAGACTTGCTACCCGATGAACGTGCGCTCATCGAACCCCAAGGAATCAAGGCCATGCTGCAGTTTGCAATACATGATAAGGGCAGGCTCGTGGGCTTTGTAGGATTTGATGACTGCGTGAACGAACGGATCCCGGTCACGACAGAGATAGATGAGATAGGCACCATCTCACATGTACTGGGCACGTTTTTGATCAAGCATCGCACATATGAGGCCGAGCAAAAGAGCTTTAAAGCACTCGAGGCGATAGTGAACAACATCGGAAACGCGCTGTATGTGATAGATCGAGAAAACTACAAGATATTGTTTGACAACCAATACGCGCAAATGATTACTAAGGGCTCGATCGTACATGAGTATTGTTATGAGGCATATAGGGGTAATACCGCGCCGTGCATAGACTGCCCTTTAAAGGGCCTTAAGTCTGGTAAAACCCAATACTCATCCGACGTGTTTAATCGAAAGCTCGGGATATACACAAAGGCTGTAGCGACGGCAATCGAGTGGCATGGTAATAAAAATGCGTGCCTTATAAGCTGTACGGACATTTCGGAGTATAAGATGTAATTAAACCGTTGCCTGAAACAGAATTCACCGAGAGGCTGCAAACAGAGAGGACTGCATAGAATGAACGACCGGCTCGCGGAGCTGCGCAATGAGATCGATAGCGTTGACAACGGGATAAAAGCGTTGTTCGAGAGGCGCATGGGGCTCGTAAAAGAGGTAAAGGCATATAAGCAGCAGCATCAAGTACCGACTCTAAACGCGTCGCGTGAGCAGTCGATCATCGACCGCGTGACGTCGGATCAGGATGCGTTGATGGCCCAATATACGACGCGCTTGTTTACTCATATGTTTGAGATGTCTCGGGAATATCAAAACGCGGGGGATACGAAGTATGGGCTGCTCGGAGAAAAGCTCTCGCACAGCCTGTCGCCGCAGATACATGCGATGCTCGGTAATTCTGCGTACAGGATTAAAGAGGTAGCACCCGATGAGCTCGACACGTTCATGACCGGACGCGCGTTTGATGCGATCAATGTGACGATACCGTACAAGCAGGCCGTAATGAAACATTGCGCATGGCTGTCGCCGGAGGCCGAGCGTATCGGTTCGGTCAACACGATCGTAAACAGAGACGGCATATTATATGGCTACAATACGGACTATTATGGCTTTTCGTATCTCGCGGCGCTTACTAATACATCGGTTAAGGATGTATTTGCGGGTAAGAAGGTATTGATCTTAGGCAGCGGAGGCACCTCGCTGACCGCCAAGGCGGTCGCGCAGGATAACGGAGCGCGTGAGATCATCGTCGTATCCCGTAGCTCCGAACACAACTACGACACCTTGCATATCCACACAGACTGCGAGGTCTTGATAAACACAACCCCGGTCGGTATGTACCCGAACGAGGACCCAAGCCCGATCGGACTCGAAATGTTGCAGACATACAAAGCGCTTTGTGTAGTGATCGATGTAATATACAACCCATTGCGCACGACATTATTGCAGTATGCAAAGGGACTCGGCATACCGTATATAAACGGATTGCCTATGCTCGTTGCGCAGGCCTGCAGGGCACACAGTATATTCTTTGGAGAGATATCATCGGACGAGGCCGGGGATATAAAACCGGACGAGCGTATAGAGCGGATCACCGAAGCGATCCAAAACGACGCGTCAAACATCATCTTGGTAGGGATGCCGGGCAGCGGGA
>CAZUNC010000014.1:0-24549 GCA_964621475.1 uncultured Defluviitaleaceae bacterium
CGCTGCTACAACATCGACAGCCTCGCGGTTGGCGTTACCGAAGACCCCAAATACTCACGCATGACGATCGTCTCTAAAGGCGACGAATACATGAAGCAGCAGGTCATCAGGCAGCTGCAAAAGCTGCACGATGTTATAAAGGTCGAGGTACTCGACTACGACAACTCGGTAACGGTCGAGCACATGCTCATAAAGTTTACCGCGCAGAGCGACAGCAACGCAAAGATCAGCGAGCTTATAAACTCCTACGGCGGCAAAACGATGGACTTCGGTATAGACTTCATCACCGCCGAGATCACGGGCAGCGAGGAAAAGATCGACGCATTCATAGCGGAGACCTCGGCGTTTGGGATCTTGGAGGTATGCCGCTCAGGGCTCATAGGGGTAACACACGGTACACAGAGTATATTGTCAACACAAACACTTTAAATTAAGAGGAGAATGTTTATGTCTAAAATGTATTATGAAAATGATTGCAATTTAAACCTGTTGGATGGAAAGACCGTCGCTATCGTAGGTTACGGCAGCCAGGGACATGCACATGCGCAAAACCTGCGTGACAGTGGTGTAAAGGTTATCGTAGGGCTCTATGAGGGCTCAAAGAGTGCGGTGACCGCGCGTGCGGACGGCTTTGAGGTTAAAAACGCTGCCGATGCTACAAAATCAGCCGATGTCGTGATGATGCTCGTAAACGACGAGAAGATGGCTGAGATATACAGAAACGACGTTGCTCCGAACCTACGCGCTAACATGACGCTCTGCTTCGCACATGGCTTCAACATCCATTTCAACCAGATCGTACCGCCCGAAAACGTAAACGTCATCATGATCGCCCCTAAGGGCCCGGGTCATACAGTCAGGAGCCAGTACACAGAGGGTAAGGGTGTACCATGTCTGATCGCGGTTTATCAGGATGTACAGAACGCAAAGGATATCGCGCTCGCATATGCAAAGGGGATCGGCGGCGCGAGAGCGGGTATCTTGGAGACCACGTTCAAGGAAGAGACAGAGACCGATCTGTTTGGCGAGCAAGCCGTACTCTGCGGCGGTGTAACGGCGCTGATGAAGGCTGGGTTTGAGACGCTTGTGGAGGCCGGATATCAGCCCGAGAGCGCGTATTTCGAATGCATACACGAAATGAAGCTGATCATCGACCTGGTTGTAAAGGGTGGACTGTCGTTCATGCGTTACTCGATCAGTGACACAGCCGAGTACGGCGACTACATGATCGGCAACCGCATCATCACCGACGAGACCAAGAAGGAAATGAAGAAGGTATTAGGCGAGATCCAAAACGGCGAATTTGCAAAGAACTGGATACTTGAAAACAAGGCGGGTAGGCCGTCGTTCCTGGCCAAGCGCAGGATCGAGGCGGAGCACCAGGCCGAAAAGGTCGGCGAGGAGCTGCGCGCTAAGATGAGCTGGCAGAAATAGGGGGCGAACGCTTGAAGAACGATGATAGGTCTTTAAACAGCGAAAAGGTCAGGACGGGCGCAGAGAACGCCCCGAAGCGTTCCCTGTTTAAGGCGATGGGATACAGCGACGCACAGCTCAAAAAGCCGCTGATAGGCATCGTAAACTCGTTTAACGAGATAGTGCCGGGGCATGTGCATCTACAGAGTGTGGCGCGAGCGGTCAAGGACGGCGTACTCGAAAACGGCGGCATACCTATTGAGTTCAATACGATCGGTGTTTGTGACGGTATCGCGATGGGGCATGAGGGAATGAGATATTCCCTCTGCACACGCGAGCTGATCGCGGACACTGTCGAATGTATGGCTCGTGCGCATTGCTTTGACGCACTCGTGTTTATACCAAACTGCGACAAGATCGTACCAGGTATGCTGATGGCCGCAGCAAGGCTGAACCTACCGTCCGTTTTTGTATCGGGCGGGCCGATGTTGTCCTTGGACGGACTGGATTTGAACAGCGTTTTCGAGGCGGTAGGCGCATATCAAGCAAAGAAGATCGATGAAGATGAGCTAAATAGGATAGAAAATAACGCATGCCCGGGCTGCGGCTCGTGCTCGGGTATGTTTACAGCAAACTCGATGAACTGCCTCTGTGAGGCGCTCGGTATGGCATTGCCGGGCAACGGTACGATCCCGGCGGTTTATGCGCAGAGACTGCGCCTCGCCAAGGAGGCGGGCAGTGTGATCATGGGGCTTTTAAACGCGGATGTGAGGCCGTCGGATATCATGACCGAGGCTGCGTTTAAAAATGCGCTGACCGTAGACATGGCGCTCGGTTGCTCGTCTAATTCCGTGCTGCATCTATTGGCGATAGCAAACGAGCTGAACATAAGCCTCGATCTCGCGCTCATAAACGAGATCAGTGCAAAGACCCCGAACCTATGTAGGCTCGCTCCGGCGGGTAAACACCATATGCAGGACCTGTACAAGGCCGGGGGCGTATACGCGGTGATCGGTGAGCTCGCGAATGCGGGGCAGATAGACTGCGGTGTGCAGACGGTAATTGGGGGCTTAAACCCCCAGCATTTCCCGGTAAAGGATCGCGAGGTCATCCGATCGATCACGGACCCGTATTCGCAGAGCGGCGGCATCGCTGTACTATTCGGTAACTTAGCCCCGAACGGCGCAATCGTAAAGCGCAGTGCAGTGCGACCCGAAATGCTCAAGTTTACCGGTAACGCGAGGGTGTTTGATGGCGAGGAGAATGCGGTTAAAGCGATCTTTAACGGCCAGATCAACAAGGGCGACGTGGTAGTGATCCGTTACGAGGGACCCGCAGGCGGGCCGGGCATGAGGGAAATGCTCTCGGCAACCTCGGCGATCGCGGGCATGGGGCTCGATGCGGATGTCGCGTTGATCACGGACGGACGTTTCTCGGGCGCGACACGCGGCGCCGCGATAGGGCATGTTTCACCGGAGGCCTCGGCGGGTGGTGCGATAGCCTATGTCAAGGACGGGGATAAGATCAGCATTGATATAAACAACTATTCGATAGAGTTACTCGTGGACGAAGCCGAAATGAACAACAGAAAAGCGAGTATCCAACTAAAAACACGGGATAACCTGAAGGGTTATCTGAAACGTTATGCAAAGAATGTCTCGTCGGCGGACAGGGGCGCGGTCGTATGCTGACACTGGACAGGGTCTACCAGGCTGCGCATGTGCTGCGCAGCATCGTACGCAAGACGGATCTGATCTACGCGCCAAATATCGCGGACGGCTGTAAGCTCCATCTAAAGGCCGAAAACCTACAGGTGACCGGTTCGTTCAAGATACGCGGCTCGTATTTCAAGATGTCCGCGCTCACAGCCGATGAGAGACAACGCGGCGTGGTAGCCTGCTCGGCCGGTAACCACGCGCAGGGCGTCGCGCTCGCTGCTCAAAAGAGCGGCATACCCGCGACGATATTTCTGCCGAGTGCGGCACCGATATCAAAGATCGAGTCCACGAGGCGTTACGGCGCGGACATTAAACTCATCGACGGGGTATATGACGATGCATACAGCGCGGCATGCAGGTTCAGAGATGAGACCGGTGCGGTATTTGTGCATCCGTTTGATGATCTGGATGTGATGGCCGGGCAGGGAACCATAGGCATCGAGCTACTGGATCAGCTGCCCGAGATGGACGCGGTGGTCGTGCCGGTCGGCGGAGGTGGTCTGATCGCAGGCATATCCTGCGCGATCAAAAAGCTCAATCCGAATTGCATGGTCTATGGGGTTCAGGCGGTCGGCGCGGGTAGCATGGCCGCATCACTCGAGTGTGGTGAGAGACAGGGATTGCATAGGGTTTCGACATTTGCGGACGGTATTGCGGTAAAGAACCCGGGTGAGCTGACCTATGAGCTCTGCTCGCAATATGTTGACCAGATCGTGACCGTGACGGACGATGAGATCGCAACCGCGATCCTCGCGCTGATGGAGCAGCAGAAGTTAGTAGCCGAGGGCGCGGGCGCGGTAGCCGTAGCCGCAGTGATGTTTGATAAGCTACCCCTACAGGATAAGAACGTCTGTGCGATCGTGTCGGGTGGCAATATCGATGTGAACATCCTGTCCCGCGTGATACACAGGGGGCTTTTGACCTCGGGGCGGGTATCGGATCTGAGGATAGAGATGATCGACAAGCCGGGCTCACTGAAGGAGGTTTCGGGGATCATCGCGGACATGGGTGCGAATGTCACGAAGCTGAATCACAACCTGGGCGGAGAGAACACGGACATAAACGGATGCTATCTGCATATATCGATGGAAACGCGTAATCATCAACAGCTGTATGACATAAAGGAAGCGCTTGTGGCGGCGGGTTACAAGCTGATAGAAAATTAGGGTGGGGGGATAGATGATGAAGCGAATTAAGATTTTTGATACGACCCTCAGGGACGGCGAACAAGCCCCCGGATGTAGTATGAACATAAGCGAAAAGGTTGAGGTGGCAAAGCAGCTCGAGATCCTCGGCGTGGATATTATAGAGGCGGGCTTCGCGGTCGCATCAAACGGAGACTTTGAATCCGTACGTGCGATAGCAAAGGCTATAAAGAATTGTACGGTTGCGTCGCTGTCGAGGGCCACGAAAAACGACATCGAGACCGCGTACGAGGCCGTAAGGGAAGCGGTGAACCCGCGTATCCATACGTTTATCGCGACCTCGCCGATACACATGGAGCACAAGCTGAAGATGAAACCCGATGCGGTACTCGAGCGCGTAAAGGAAATGGTCGCGTTCGCAAAGGGCTTTTGCAGTGATGTCGAATTCTCGGCCGAGGATGCGACACGCAGCGACAGAGAGTTTTTAGCGCAGGTCGTGTACGAGGCGATAAAAGCCGGTGCAACGACTGTTAATATACCGGACACGGTAGGCTTCAGTATGCCAAACGAGATGGCCGACCTGATCCATTACCTGATCAAAAACGTCGAGAATATCGGTAAGGCCGATATCTCACTGCATTGTCACAACGATTTAGGTCTCGCAGTCGCGAACAGCCTCGCGGGTATAGAGGCCGGTGCGACACAGGTCGAGTGTACCGTAAACGGCCTCGGTGAGCGTGCTGGTAACGCCTCACTCGAGGAGGTTGTGATGGCGTTACGCACGAGACAAAACCTGTTTGACGCGACGACGGGCATCAACACCCAGCAGATATATAAGTCCAGTAAGCTCGTCTACAATGTGATCGGCCAAACCGCTGCGCTCAATAAAGCGATCGTCGGGGCTAATGCGTTCCTGCACGAATCGGGTATACATCAGCATGGCGTACTGAACGAGAAGTCGACCTACGAGATCATGACCCCGGAATCCATCGGCATATTCAAGAGTAACTTGGTTCTCGGCAAGCATTCGGGCAAGCACGCGTTTGAGGATAAGCTCAAGGAAATGGGTTATAACCTCACACCTGAGGAGATCGCGGAGTATTTCGTGCGCTTTAAGGAGGTCTGCGATAAGAAGAAGACCATTACAGACGGGGATATCAATGCGATTATATCCAGCAGCATGCGAGCAAACGCGGCGTATAAGCTTGAGAGCTACGACGTGCATACGAGCTCGCAGAATAACGCAGTCTGTGTGATCAGGCTTCAAAAGGCCGACGAGAGCATTGAGGAGGTTTCTCTCGGTGACGGGCCTGTAGACGCGGCGTTTAACGCGATAGAAAAAATCGTGGGACTGCAGGATGTGTCGCTCGAAAGCTACAACCTGACCTCCACATCGGATGGTAAGGACGCGCTCGGTGAGGTCGTGATAAAGCTGCGCATCGGCGAGAACGTCGCACATGGCAGGGGCGTATCGACCGATATCATAGAGGCCAGTATCTTAGCGTATCTGAACGCCGTAAACAAAGGGGTGTAAGCATGGGCATGACTATGACGCAAAAGATCCTCGCGCATCACGCGGGTCTGGATGTAGTAAATGCGGGACAGTTGTTAGAGGCTAATATCAGCCTCGCGCTCGCAAACGATATCACTGGACCGGTTGCGATCGCTCAGATGGAGAAATACGGCTTTGACAAGATCTTTGATAAGGATAAGATTTGCCTTGTGATGGATCACTTCGTACCGAACAAGGACATCAAATCCGCCGAGCAATGTAAGACCTGTAGGGACTTTTCGAAGAAGCAGAACCTCACACATTTCTATGACGTGGGCAAGATGGGCATCGAGCATGCGTTATTACCCGAGCTGGGTCTCGTTGCGGCGGGTGAGCTCGTAATCGGTGCGGATTCGCATACCTGCACATACGGCGCGCTCGGCGCGTTCTCGACCGGCGTGGGTAGTACGGATCTGGCCTATGGCATGATAACGGGTAAGCTCTGGTTCAAGGTGCCCGCGGCGATGAAGTTCGTGCTCACGGGTAAGCTGAATAAATGGGTCTCTGGTAAGGACGTGATTTTGTACATCATCGGTAAGATCGGTGTAGACGGCGCGTTGTATAAGTCTATGGAGTTTAGCGGTGAGGGTGTAAAGTCCCTGTCGATGGACGACCGCTTTGCGATCTGTAACATGGCCATAGAGGCGGGCGCAAAGAACGGCATCTTCCCGGTAGATGAGCAGACGATCGCATATATGAACGGACGTGTGAACAGATCGTATGAACAGTTCGAGGCGGACGCTGATGCGGTCTATGACGAGGTCATCGAGATAAACCTCTCGGAGCTCGAGCCTACTATTGCATTCCCACATCTGCCCGAGAACACCAAAACCGTATCCGAGGCCGAGGGCGTAGAGGTGTCGCAGTCCGTGATCGGCTCCTGCACAAACGGGCGCATCGAGGATCTGCGCGTGGCCGCCGAGATCTTAAAAGGGCGTAAGGTCAGCGAGGATTGTAGGACGATCGTGATACCTGCTACACAGGCGATCTACTTGCAGGCGCTCAGAGAGGGTCTGATCGAGATCTTTATAGAGGCCGGAGCGGTCGTGAGCACACCGACCTGCGGGCCGTGTTTGGGTGGGTATATGGGGATACTCGCCGAAAACGAGAGCTGTATAGCGACGACTAACCGTAACTTCATCGGTAGGATGGGGCATACGTCGTCGAAGATTTATCTGTCCAATCCCGCTGTTGCGGCGGCATCAGCTGTCGTGGGCAAGATCATACATCCGAAGGATTTGAGGTGAAACGATGAGCGCAAACGGAACGGTATTCAAATACGGTGACAACATAGACACCGACGTGATCATCCCGGCGAGGTATCTAAACACCTCCGACGAGCGGGAGCTCGCGAAGTATTGCATGTCCGAAATAGACAAGGACTTTGTCAAGAATATGAAACCCGGCGATATCATCGTCGGCGAAAAGAACTTTGGCTGTGGCTCGTCACGCGAACACGCGCCGATAGCGATAAAGGCCTGTGGGGTATCGTGTGTGATCGCGCAGAGCTTCGCGCGTATCTTCTATAGAAACGCGATCAATATCGGGTTGCCGATATTGGAATGCGAACAAGCCGCCGAGGTTCAAAATGGGGATGAACTCTCGGTGGATTTCGCAAGCGGCACGATCACAAATGTCACGCAGGGGAAAACATATAAATCCGCGGCGTTTCCGGATTCCATACAGCGTATCATTGCAGCGGGTGGGTTGTTGAACTCGATATCGGAGGTCAAAAATGCATAAGATCGCGGTGTTAAGCGGGGATGGTATCGGCCCCGAGATCGTAGCCGAGGCTATAAAGGTACTCGATGCGGTCGCGCGTAAGTACGGACACGAATTTACGTATAAGCATTGCCTGATAGGTGGGGCCGCGATAGACGAAACAGGCGAACCGCTACCCGAGCAGACGGTTTCGGAATGCCTGAACGCGGACGCGGTGCTGTTGGGGGCCGTGGGTGGTACGAAGTGGGATAATCTGCCGTCCGGCAAACGCCCGGAGAGTGGGCTTCTGGGTATCAGACAAAAACTCGAACTGTATATGAACCTGCGCCCGGCTACGATTTACTCGGCGCTTTCGGACGCATGCCCGATTAAAAATGACATAATCGGCGAGGGCATAGACATCATGGTCGTACGCGAGCTGACCGGGGATGTGTACTTTGGCACAAAGGGACGCAGAGACGACGGACAGACCGGTTATGATGAGATGAGTTATAGCGTCAGCGAGGTCGAACGTATAGGAAGAAAAGCGTTTGAGATAGCTTTGCGCAGGCAGAAAAGGCTCTGCAGCGTCGATAAGGCTAATGTACTCGAGACCTCGCGCGTATGGCGCGAGACGATGCATAGGATAAAAGCCGATTACCCGGAGATCGAGTATTCGGATATGTATGTAGATAACTGCGCTATGCAGCTAATCAGAAACCCGTCACAGTTTGACGTAATCGTAACTGGTAACCTGTTCGGTGATATACTCTCGGACGAGGCGAGCATGATCACGGGCTCGATCGGCATGCTGCCGTCCGCGAGCCTCGGGGACAGCGGCCTCGGGCTGTACGAGCCGATCCACGGCTCCGCGCCCGACATCGCCGGAAAGGGTATAGCAAATCCACTCGCAACGATACTGTCGACCGCGATGATGCTCAGGTACTCGCTCGGACTCAACGAAGCCGCAGATGCGGTCGAGGCCGCCGTTAAGGCCGTGCTCGATAAAGGATATCGCACAGCCGATATCGCTCGAGCCGGCGAGCAGTGTATCTCGACATCGGAGATGGGCAATAGGGTAGTGGA
Organism: uncultured Defluviitaleaceae bacterium; assembly: GCA_964621475.1. Taxonomy (GTDB): domain Bacteria; phylum Bacillota; class Clostridia; order Lachnospirales; family WQUN01; genus CAYURR01. The sequence continues at coordinate 8,616 of CAZUNC010000014.1, forward strand.
GTTTATATAAGAGTTAAAAAGAATACCACGGATTTACACGGATAACTGCGGATTTACACGGATTTATAAATATTATCTTTATAATCCGTGTAAATCCTTTTAATCCGTGAAAATCCGTGGTAATTTTTTATATTTTTGTAAAGTCCGCTACGCCATGCTTACAGAGTGGGCAGATAAAATCCTCTGGCAAATGCTCTCCCTCGTATACGTAGCCGCAGATGTTGCAGCGGTAGCCGTGCTTCTTGGCCTCCTGCGGTTGTGGCTTGGGTTTGATGTGCTGTTGATAATATGTGTAGGTAACGCTTTCAGTGGAGCTGAGTACCTGTCCGTCTACGATATCGGCCTTAAACATCGTGTGCGAGCCGAAGTCCATCGTATCCGATACCTTAAACGACAGATATGCATTCGTGTGCTCGGGTAGGTAGATAACCCCGTTTTCGCTCCTCGCTATGTTCCCGTAGCCCTCAAATTTGTCGACCGTTTTGCCGGATTGAAAGCCGAAATGCTTAAACACCTCGAAAGGGGTCTCAGTGGTTAGGATCGAGACGTTAAACAATCCTGATTTCATCATCATGTCATGTGTAAAGTTCTGCTTGTTTACGGTAACGACCCCAACAAACGGCGGCGCGCTCGTGACCTGCAGCACTGTGTTGATGATACAGCCGTTATCCCTGTCGCCATCCTTTGCTGTGAGCACATATAAGCCATAGCCGACCTTAAATAACGCGTTGTTATCCATTTCCTCACACTCCTTTGAAAGATTTATAATAATAAAATAAGAACTATTATTAAAATATACTAACAAAATGTTCCTGTCAATAGTAAATGAACATGCCTAATTGATAAACCAACAACGCTGCGATATACGCAAAGCCCGTTTGATATAAAAGTGCGAATAACGTATGCCGCAGACTGCCCATTTCCCTTGAGATCGCACCGATGGCCGCGACACATGGCGCGCACAATAGGTTAAATATCAGAAACGATAGTCCCGATACCGCAGTAAAATTCAGGTCGGGTTGCAGGACACCCAATGTTCCGACGATGTTTTCCTTTGCGACTAATCCGGTCAATGTCGCGACGGCGGCTTGCCAGCTGCCGAAGCCCAGCGGTTGAAATACCCATGCGAGGGTCTTGCCGAGCGCGGCGAGTATGGATTGATCCGGCTCTGCCATTTTTAATGAAAAGTCGAAGTTAGATAAAAACCATATCAGCGCCGAGGCTACAAAGATGACCGTACCGGCCCTCACGAGGAATGACTTGCCGCGGTCGAGGGTCTGCGTGAGCACATTTTTTAGCTTTGGTATGTGATAGGCGGGTAGCTCCATCACGAATGGTGTCTCCGCCGATTTGAAGCCCTTCAGCTTCTTTAATAAAAGCCCTGAGACTAATATCGCAAATATCCCGATAAAATATGCAAGCAGGGCGATCCAGACCGCACCCGGAAACAATGTGCCGCCTATGAACGCGATCACAGGCAGCTTGGCCGAGCATGGCATAAAGCTCGTCGTGATGATCGTGATCCGGCGGTCGGCCTCGTTTTCGATCGTACGCGAGGCCATGATGCCGGGTACCGAACAGCCCGTGCCTATTAGGATCGGGATGACGGATTTGCCGGAGAGCCCAAAGCGCCGGAACAGTCTGTCCAAGATGAACGCGATACGCGACATGTAACCGCAGTCCTCAAGCAGTGAGAGCAGAAAGAATAACACCAATAGCTGCGGCAGGAAACCAAGTACCGCACCGACCCCGCCGATGATGCCGTCTGTGATCAATGAATGGAGCCACGCGGCTATTCCGAGCATGTCCAACAGATCGGATGCAATAGTGCTGAGCCAATCCATATTCAGACTGCCGACAGCGGTGACAGATAAGTAATAGAGCGCAAACATCACGATCGCAAACAGCGGCAGCGCGGTCCATTTACCTATGGCAACGCGGTCGATCCTGTCGGACATGCTCAGACCGGGTTTTTGTTTCTTTATCATACAGCGTTTTATGATACCTGTTATGTAGGTGTATCGCTCGTTTGCGACTATGCTCTCGCTGTCGTCGTCGAGTAATGTTTCGATATCGCGGATCAGTTGCTCAATTGCCTGAGATGTTGCCTCGGGTAAATTGAGGCTGTCCGCGATTTTTTTGTCCCTCTCAAACAGCTTGATTGCATAATAGGGTATTAGGTGCGTATCGCCACAGATGTCTAAAAGCAGATTGGATATGCGTGACAGCGTCTCGCTGAGTCGCTCGGAGTATATGGAAGGCGCGGGCTTACACGCGGTGTCGGATAGTAAAATGGCCCTTTCGACCGCTGCATAACAGCCCTCGCCGCGTATCGCAGATATCGCGACAACCTCACAACCGAGCGCGTCCGCAAGCGCTAAATGATCTATGCTGTCACCGTTCTTCTCCACTATGTCGCTCATGTTTAATGCGATCACGACCGGGGTGTTTAACTCCAACAGCTGCGTGGTCAAATACAGATTGCGTTCGAGACTCGTGCTGTCCACGATATTGATGATCGCATGCGGCCGCTCATGCGAAAGATAATCCCGAGTGACGACCTCCTCGGGTGTATACGGTGACAGTGAATAAATACCGGGCAGGTCGGTGATGACTACATCCGCGTTGGTTTTGAGCGGACCCTCTTTCTTCTCGACCGTTACGCCAGGCCAGTTGCCCACATATGCGTTGCTGCCTGTAAGCACGTTATATAGGGTTGTTTTGCCGCTGTTTGGGTTCCCCGCGAGCGCTATTTTTTGCTTCATATCTACTCGACCTCAATCATCTGCGCGTCGCGCTTACGTATCGTCAGCTCAAAGCCGCGTAGGTGCAGCTGTATCGGATCGCCTAACGGTGCGGCCCTACGTATAAAGACCTCCGTACCCTTCGTGATGCCCATGTCCAAGATGCGACGCTTCAGGCCGCCGCTGCCGTGTATGCGCTTTATGATCGCTGTGTCGCCGATGTGCTGTTCATTAAGAGTTTTCATGCTGATCCTCCGATGGTGTTGGATGTGGTGTTAGTTAAGACTAACTAATATTGGTTAGTCTACCATTACTGATCTGCCGTGTCAATGTCTTATGAACGTTGTTTACAACAAGTCTTGGTAAGTGTATACTAATAAACAGGAACGGTGAGACAGATGAAGATATTAGAATCCGCTGAAAATTATCTTGAGACCATATTAATATTGAAGAAACAGCAAGGGGAGGTTCGGGCTGTAGATATAGCCAATTACCTCTCTTATTCAAAACCGAGCGTGAGCACGGCTTTAAAGCAGTTTCGCGAAAACGGGCTGATTACCATAGGGGACGGCGGTTTTATCGCGCTGACAAAAAAAGGCATGGAGATAGCCTCGCGCGTATATGAACGGCATAGCCTACTCGCCCTATTTCTGATGGCGCTCGGTGTCAGCGAACAGGTCGCAAAGGAAGATGCATGTCGTATAGAGCACTATATCAGCGACGAGAGCTTTGAAAAGATAAAGGCACATTGCATGCGCGATGGCAACATGAAGATATAATGCAGTTATTGATGAATACTATGGAGGGAATATGGGAACGTGGATTATAGCCGTGGCGATAGCGGTATTGCTTGCGCTCGCGGTCACAAAGCTTGTAAGGGACGGAAAGAGGGGCAAATGCTCGGGTTGCGCAGGGTGTAATGTAAAATGTACGATGAGAGAGCAATGTTTTTCGGAGGAGGAGAGCGGATGAGGTATCAGGTGAATTTTGACAGAGACCGTATCGAGGAGGCCAAACAGCGTCGCAGCGCGCATTATCGCGGGGAACAGGTGGATAGGATACCGTTTATCTATTCCGTACCCGCTTCAGTGTCAAACGGCTGGATAAACGGCAATCCATATTCATTTTCGGAGATGCTGCAGGATCCAACAAAGGTCGTGGAAGGGCAGGTAATGGCATTTAGGCATCAATGCGAGAGCTTCCCGGACTGCGATTACATACCGATGTTTCAGACCTTTATGTATGGCGAGGGCTTTATACCCTCGCTTTTGGGCGCTAAGCAGCTGGACGGCGGGGAAATGCCACCGTTTCAGGACGGCAGGATCATGTCGTCGATATACGACGTGGACAAGCTGCCCGAGCGGATAGACCCTTCTCTGGGTTATGGCCCGCTCGCGAAGGAGGCCTTTTGCCGTATGGCCGAGGCCTTTGACGGATATGTACCCATATGCGTAACCGATCACCAGTCCCCATATGGCATGGCCACAAAGCTCATGGACAATGAGGCGCTGATGCTGGCGATGTACGATGAGCCCGAGCTCGTGAAGAAGCTGCTCAAGTATTGCACACAGGCTATTAAGGACACGATTGACCTTTTGTATAGCTGGGTGGGTAAGGAGAATGTCGCACTGAACCCCACATTGCCGATACCCGGTGAGGGGGGCATCATACTCTGGGACGACTACATATCGGTCATAAACCCCAACCTACATACCGAATTTTGCAAGCCGTTCAATATGGATCTGTACGAAACATATGGCAGGGGACATCTGCATACCTGCGGCCCATACTTCAACGGCTACATAGATGCCGTGCTCGAATGCGACCCGATATCCATAGACGTAGGCATAATGCGTGGCATGGGCCGAACCCGCGAGGATATGTTACTGCTGAAACAGATCGCTGATGAACACAATATCATACTATGCTCGGGCATCACCGCGATAAATGAGTCCGTGTTTGAGAAATCTGGGGTCGTGGAGGGGGATAGGGAATTCTTCCTGAAGATGGCAACCGGCAGGAATATCGTGTTCAGTGATGGCGGGAGCAGGGAAAAGGGCTTGGAGATAAAGGAATGGGTGGGCTTGGTGTAAAGCAAATAGCTTGGCAAATAGCTTGGCAGAAAGCATGGCAAAATGCTTGAGATATGAATTGACATGCTGTAATGAGAGGATTTATACTAATAAGCGTTCCATTAAGTATTTCGATATACCTTGAAGACGTACCCTACGATGCGATGAGGATATGCGGACGCTGACATAATATAAAAGGTATAATACACAAATGCCGCGATACAAATGCGCCTGAACGGGTGGATTTGTGTCGCGGTTTTTTAGTTGGGAGGGATGCGATCAGATGAAGGAGGATTACATATACGACGCCTTTATCAGCTATAGGCACAGCAAAGAAGAATACAAAAGGCTCGCACGTGAAATCCAAAAGCTGATTGAAAAATACAGGCCCCCCAAGCCATTTAAGGATAGGCTGCTTCGAAAAGTATTTTTGGATCAGAGTGATTTTATATGTGAGGATATAGAGAAGCAAGAGACGGATGCATTAAGCCTTTCAAAATTTTTGATAGTGCTTTCATCGCCTGATTATACCGATTCGAAAAACACCCTTTATGAATTTGATCAATTCCTTACGTGCCGCAGCAACGATATCATAGTGACATTGATTGATGGCAGCGCATCAAAAAATCTTGAGGATTTACAAAAGGCCGGATTGGTTTCAAAGATACTTGCCGCGGATATCAGACCCGGCAAGAAGGGTATACAGTCGTCTATAAAAAAATTGAAGACTACTGAAATCTTTAAGATATTAGCAAAGATAATGAACTGTGATGCGGATGATCTAATTCAACGAGAACGGAAACGCAAAAGGTCGTTTGCACTTGCGGTTTTTGGCATTTCCGTTTTTATCGCGGCTATGATTGTGACGGGGTTCTTGTCGTACAAACATAACCAAAGGCAAGAAGCGATAGCGACAATAAAGCAAAACGTTGTAAAAAACCTTGATAAGACAAATCGATCTCTTGAAATGATAAGCCCATATTTCCGGTATCAGGACATACAGGATATTCGTGCAGACGGTATTGATTTAACGAGGGAAAGTAACGTCCTTTCTGAGGCTACGTCACCGCTGTATCAAATAACGGCATATTCAGACTACAAGCTTGATACCACTACGTATTATGAAAGCATCAGAGACATAGTAAAAAATTCAAGGCTTACAGGTACTGATGTTGAAAGCTTGTACTATAGTCTGCAACGTTTAGGAGAGCATTACATAACACTGCAAGACAAGCTGTCGGAGTTTAGGAAAACGCCGAGCTCGGGCAATTATGAGCTGTTGATGTTGATGGCATCGGAGGTTTATGCACGTTCATCGTTAGTATATTATCGATCACTGTTCTTGTTCCCGGATATAGACCAGAATCTCGGGTTGACAGAGAACGAAATCTCAGCAAATCTATTGGCATCGTCGCAGACAAGCAACGACTTACTGGAGGAATATATCGATAAAAGTAAAGCCTTGCTCGAGGAAACGAGAAATAGGGTCGATGAATATAAAGATGATCTTCTACCCAAAGACGGAGATGACAAAACTGCCTTGATCAATAAAGCGACAAAGCTAAGGGCATTGGGAAAGCGCGAACAAGCCTTAGAGGTATATGACTATTACAATAAAGCGTTTGGCGACGAAGAGGGTATGGATGAATATCTTAGGATGGCGGTCATGTTTACCGAAGACTTGGACTTGTCATCGGCCTCGTATGTATGGTCAATAGCAGATGATTCAATGGGGGAGCAATACGGTATCAGAGAGCACGATATTATTGTAAGCTATAACGGTCAGCTCATAGAGTCGACCGAAAGGCTCATAGAAACAATAAGCGGAAACGACAAGGAAACGAATGAGATAAGGTTGTATAGAATTGAAAACGACAAGCTCGTACCATATGTGATAACAGTACCAAAGGGTAAATTGGGTTTATATCTTATAGACGTTTAGAGGAGGTTGTTATGAGAAACATGAGAAAGGCACTGGTAGTGGGTATTAACGAGTATCCCGATACACCTCTTTATTGCTGCGTAAATGATGCGTATGAGGTCGCGTCAATGTTAAAAACAAACGGAGACGGTTCACCGAACTTTCACGTAAATGTCCTGAGCTGCAGGGTAGATAAAGCTGAATTGCTTCGTGAAATATCGTCATTGTTTAAAGGGGACGATGATGTCGAGGTTGCGCTTTTATATTTTTCGGGTCACGGATACATAGGCGAAACAGGGGGTTTTATCGTCACCTCGGATATGAGTGAGTACAGTTACGGCATTTCTATGGATGAAATACTTGTAATGGCAAATAAATCAAGGATTCGTAACCGCGTAATTTTGCTTGACTGCTGTTATTCCGGAAATGCAGGCAGCCCGGAAATAGCCGCCGGAAGCAGTGTTTTGAATAAGGGTGTTACTATAATGAGCTCCAGCAAGCCAAGCGAGGTGTCTATAGAGGTTAACGGGCATGGCGTTTTTACTAATCTGCTAATAAATTCTTTAAAGGGAAGCGCGGCCGACATAATGGGCAATATCACAATCGGAGGTGTATATGCCCATATAGACCAGGCTCTCGGCCCGTTTGACCAAAGACCTACGTTTAAGACAAATGTCACAAATTTTTTGTCACTCAGGCAGGTGAAGCCGAGTGTTCCCACCGAGGTAATAAGAAAACTGGTGCATTATTTTCCGTCCCCGGATTACTGTTATGATTTAGACCCGTCGTATGAGTATACCAACTCGCATGAAATTGAACACATTGTAACCGAGCCGTATGCCAATCCCATGAATGTGGGGATTTTCAAGGAATTGCAATCTATGGAAAAGGCCGGACTGATAAAGCCGGTCGGCGCAGATCACATGTACTTCGCAGCCATGAACAGTCAAAAATGCTGCCTTACGTCACTTGGGAAGCACTATCATTTGTTGGCGAGTAAGAATTTGGTGTGAGGTTGTTTAATTTTAACGGAGGCCTCTATGATAAAAGTATTTATTTCACACAAGCAAGAAAATGAATATTCGGCAAAACAAATAGCAAATAAACTGAGGTCACTTAAAGTGAATTACTATCTGATTTAACGGAGAGCCTTGTGAAAAAATATCGGTACATAATAATTCTATTGATGATATGTTTAGCATTTTTGCATTTGATAAATTCATACTATTCTAATCTTAAACTTAGAGAAGGTATAGACGAATTAACAAAAAGTATTATAAAAAATGATATTATAGAATATCAGCCTTTTGAATACAACGGATATAAGGTCAGACTGTATCCGGAATCTACATTAACAAAAGATGAAATAATAGACAAATATCCAAACGCTTATCAGTTTGCTAAAAATGAATTTAACATTAAAATTAACATTGATAATAAAAGAACTCAGGAGTTGCTTAATAGATATTATATGATTGAACTGGATAACATGCATTTACAACAGGAACTGAGAGATTTCGCGAGCATAGCTGCGTACTACGCAAACATTGACAATAATAACCAAATTTTAAGGATGATAAGCAAAAGAGGTAGATCACAATCAGAGATAGATGCATATTTACCCTCTTTGTCCCTGCCTACACAAGAAACAAGGGAAATCACCCACCATTGACTCCATCCCTCATTCCCTCTATCATACCCCCATAAGAATCATTCCAATCCAAAGGAGGGTATTTTCATGCAGGCGTTTTTTGAAACCGCGTTCGATGCGGTCTATCTGGTTTCCGTTGTACTCATCGGTATCCTGATGATCAAAAACAGCGGAACAAACAAGCAGTACAGGATGTTTGGTATCATGGCTGTGACGCTGGGGCTCGGGGATTCGTTTCACTTGGTGCCGCGCTCGTATGCGCTTTTGACGACCGGGCTTGAGGCCAATAGTGCGGCACTCGGTGTCGGCAAGTTTATTACATCGATCACGATGACAGTGTTCTATGTGCTTCTGTACCACATCTGGCGCGAACGTTACCGCATAAGCGGTAAGCGGAACCTGAGCATAACGATATACGCACTCGCGGCGATACGCATAGCCCTCTGCCTATTTCCGCAGAACCAATGGCTTGAATACAATGCGCCGGTGGAGTGGGGTATCTATCGCAATCTGCCGTTCGCGTTGATGGGGATTATCATCATCGTGTTGTTTGCGCAGCAGGCCAAGGCTCACAACGACCGCGCCTTTCGTTTTATGTGGCTCGCGATTGTGCTTTCGTTTGGGTTTTATATACCGGTCGTACTGTGGTCGGATGTTATACCGATCATAGGTGTGTTGATGATACCGAAGACCTTGGCTTATGTCTGGGTTGTTTGGATGGGTTACACGGAAATGCGAAGGGGAGGGCATAATGTCAAAGCAGGGCACAATCCTGATCGTAGATGACGAGCCCAAAATCGTAGAGGCGGTCGAAGCATATCTAAAAAAGAGCGGTTACGAGACGCTGACCGCGTTTGACGGGAAACAGGCGTTACAGCTGCTTGAAACCGAAGCGCCGGATATGATGATACTCGATTTGATGCTACCCTATATATCGGGTGAGGAGATATGCAAGGCGGTCAGGGTGAAATCGCGGATACCGATCATTATGCTGACCGCAAAGGCCGGAGAGGACAATCTGATCGACGGGCTCAACATCGGTGCGGACGATTATATGACCAAACCGTTTTCGCCGCGTGAGCTCGTGGCGCGCGTGAACAGCCTGTTTCGCCGAATTAGTGAGAGCAAATTGCAGTCACCTCATACCAAACACTGGAACGGCGGCGATCTGGAGGCGGATTTTGATGCATTTACGATCAAAAAGCAGGGCGCAAATATAAGCCTTACGCCCAATGAATTTAAGCTGTTTTCGGTGCTTGCGCGAAATCCGAACAGGACCTTTACACGCGATGAGCTGATAGAATATGCCTATGGCGATAGCTTTGACGGTTACGACAGGACGATCGACAGCCATATCAAAAACCTACGTGCCAAGATCGAAACCGACAGCTCAAATCCGCAATACATTCTGACCGTCAGGGGTGTCGGCTACAAATGGAAATTAAACTAAAGACAAGGTTGATCCTGTCGTACACGGCGCTGTCGTTGTTGCTTGTATTATCGCTGTTGCTCATTTCGAATATGATGCTTGAAAGGCAGTTCAATAGATATCTCGTCAATAAGCAAGAAAAGAAAAACCTCGATATCGTGCGTACGATCGAAAACGGCTACGCCGCCGGGAAGCCACCGAGTAAGGATTTTCTGCTAACGCTCGGGCAGAATGCTTTAAGTCAAGGTATTATTTTGATGGTGAACGACCGGGCCGGCAACGAGCTGTTTTGCATGAGCTGTTATGACAACCAGAGCTGCGAGAATATGCTTAACGCTATGGAAATGACGATGCGCTCGCGGTATCCGAACTTTGAGGGCGAATATACCGAAAAGGTCTACCCGCTGGACATAAACGCTGCTAACTACGGGACGGTTACGCTCGGTTATTATGGACCGTTTTATTATAACGACGCGGATATCAAGTTCGTGAGGCTACTTAACGCGCTATTAATCCGCGCGGCGTTTGTGTTTCTGATCATTGCGTTTGTGCTCGGGGTTTTCATGGCGGGCCGTATCGCAAAGCCTATAAAGGCCGTTACGGAAAAGACGCGTCAGATAAAGAAGGGGCATTACAAGGATAGGATCGGTATAACCTCAAGGACAACCGAGATAGCGAGCTTGATCGAAAGTGTAAACGCGCTCGCATCAACGCTGGACGAGCAGCAGACTGCAAAGAAGCGTATGGCCCGCGATTACGCGCACGAGTTCAGGACACCACTCGCGGCTATTCAATCCAACCTTGAGGGGATCATGGACGGTGTATTTGAGCCGACGGGTGAGCGCTTGGAGAGCATACGTCAGGAGATACTGCGTCTGTCGCGGATGCTCTCGCAGATAGACAGGCTCGTGGAGCTCGAAAATGACAGCTTAATATTGAATAAAGAAAATTTCGATTTCAATGACGTGCTCAAACAAAACCTCACAACCTTTGAAGCTGAGCTCAGAGACAAGAACATCACAGTGAATGTTATGTCTGAGACATGTACAATACATGCTGACCGTGACCGGATTAGCAGTGTGATCATCAACCTAATCTCAAACGCGGTAAAGTATACAAAGCCGGACGGGCATATCGATATAGAGGCTATGACTGTTAAGGACGGTCTGTTATTCACTGTCAAGGATGACGGCGTGGGTATAGACAAAGCGGACCTACCGCATATATTTGAGCATTTATACAGAGCGGATGCCTCGCGATCGAGGGACAGCGGCGGCTCGGGCATAGGGCTTTCGGTCGTAAAGGCGGTCGTGGTCGCTCATGACGGACACATCGAGGTCGAGAGCGAACCGGATGTGGGCAGCAAGTTTACGGTGTTCATTCCAAAATAATTAAGAATGACGTAAAAAAGGAAACATTACCACGGATGTAAAAGATAATCTTTAATATCCGTATAAATCCGTTTGAATCCGTGCTGATCCGTGGTATTGTTTTTTGTTTGCATTATTTGATTGGCTCCATACAATCTCCACACAACTCGGCTACAATGTAGAAAATAACGATGTGGGGGGACGGCAATGGCAAACAAGACGGTAGTGAAGCAGCTGCATGTAAAGGGCATGACCTGTGGCGCGTGTGAGATGAGGATAGAAAAGAAACTCAGGGACATAGACGGTGTAGCCGAGGTCAAGGCAGATTCCGCGAGCGGCAGGGTCAGTGTTACATATGATGAAAGCAAGGTAGATATCAACCAGATCAAGCAAGCGATCACAGCGATAGACTACGAGGTATCAGACACAATCGTAAAAAGCACCGCCCACCCCAACGAAAAGGTCAATTACCCGCAGATTGCGGTTATCGCCATTATCGTTTTTGCGGCATCGATGCTTATTAACCGTTTGGGAGGTTTTGGTTTCTTCAATTATTTCCCCGAGGCCACGGAGGGTATGAGTTATGCGGCTATATTTGTGATCGGTTTGTTCACGTCCGTGCATTGCGTTGGCATGTGTGGTGGCATCTGTTTATCGCAATGTGTCGCTCCTGGCAGAGAGAATGGCTCTGGTAGCGAGACCAAGACCGATCGCATTCGACCAAGCCTCTTGTACAATATGGGGCGTGTGATATCGTACACGGCTGTCGGTGCTATTGTGGGCGCGCTCGGTTCGGTCATCAGCTTTAACGGTTTTATGCGCGGCGCGGTCGCGTTACTTGCGGGCATTATCATGATCGTGATGGGTCTGAATATGCTCAATATCTTCCCGTGGCTCAAACGCTTCCGCTTCGGATTACCCAAATCCTTAACTAACGGACTACAGGGCAAGAGCAACAGGCCTCTGTACATCGGTCTTTTAAACGGCTTGATGCCCTGCGGGCCGCTACAGGCTATGCAGATATATGCGTTATCGACGGGCTCGCCTGTGCAAGGGGCTATCTCGATGTTTCTGTTTGCGCTCGGCACATCACCGTTGCTGTTTGGTTTTGGCGCAGCGAGCTCGCTGTTGTCAAAGAAATTTACAGCAAAGATGATGACGGCTTGCGCGGTACTAGTCATCGTACTTGGTGTGGGTATGTTTAATACAGGGCTCAGCATGTCAGGATTCTTGGGCATCGGAACCGAAACGGCCAATGCGGCGGATTTTCAGCCTGTGATCGAGGACGGTTATCAGATTGTTACTATTGAGGTATCGCGGAGGGCCTATGCGCCTATTACTGTTGTAAAAGACATACCTGTTAAGTTTAATCTGCATGCAGAGGCGGAGAATATCAATGGGTGCAATAACGCTATAATAATACCCGAATACGGTATTCAAAAGGCGCTGCAACCGGGCGATAATATAGTGGAGTTTACACCGACAGAGGCCGGGATCATACCATACAGCTGCTGGATGAATATGATCAAATCGTCCATAACGATCGTGGAAGACATCAACGACTTAGGTGCGGCTAAGCAGAACGCGCGGATCCTTGAGTTAACACCTATCGGTGGGGGTGGCTGCTGCGGTGGCGGCAATTAAACGGTTACGCCTGGTCGGAGTTCCTAATAAAGGCAATGACAAACAGGCATATTGCAACTATAACGAGGATACCATACGAAATGCCGTCCCAGGCATCGAGGACCGAATTTTGGGTAAATCTTGAGACGATATAGTCTATAACGAGGTTCATCGGTATACCCATCAGTAATGCGATACCGGTGATGTTGAACCGACTGATACGAGTCTTCGCAAATATGCCGAAGATGACCCATAAATAAATCAGTGAAACAGCTGTGATGGGTATTCCTAATGGGAGTACCCATTTTATTGTGCTGTAAATGCGTTCGATACAAAACAGAAACGGGATGATGAACACACTAAGCGAGACGAGCGACATTGCTACTTTGTTACTGTCGAAATGCAACATCGGCATAATCACAAGCCATGCAAATATAATGCTCGTTATCGGATACAGCGACCAAGTCAGACCCCGAGATATTGCCAGATCACATATAACGCATACGGCTATCCCTAACGCACACGCAACACTCAACAATAGCTTCAATATACCACCCGCGCCCTTTCGTTTTGTTACGGTGACCTTCTCAGCATATTCAAAGGTGTTCTGAATTAGGATGTCGCTGTTTGGTACGGGAGCATCGTCTCGGCGACCGTTTAAAAGTTCTCCGGTCGTAACCCCGAGCACCTCGGCAAGCTGTGATAGTATGGTGATGTCCGGATAACTGAGGCCTCGTTCCCATTTGGATACGGCTTTGTCTGTGATATTTAATTTCTCGGCCAATTGCTTCTGCGTCAGTTGTTTGGATTTTCTGAGCTCGCAGATAAAATTTGCCATGCCTTCATTGCTCATATTTAATCGCCCTTTCGAATTTTGATATCTGCCAGTGTAACAAGGAAAAGACATAAACTCAACCGACTGTGCGTAGAATCCCGCCCTGTAAACCATCGGTAGAGTTCGTATGTCTATAATTTTAACAGCATGCTTGGAAAAATTCATGTATAATGTAGTCATGATGACGAGAGGGGCTTTTTGATGAAACTGCTTAAGAGGATTTTTAACAGAAGGACGGTAATGAGCTTTGTCTTTTATTCGCTGCTTATATCAACGGTATTTGTCTTTATAAGGATATTATTGGCCCCCACGGTTGCCCCGTTAAATGATCCAGACGTACATGTAAAGGGCGACTATGTGCTCATGCTACTGCAGTGTGCGCTCGGTGTTGTTGCAATGATGTTGCCCGGCTTCATAACCAAGAATCTGCGTATCAATGTGCCATCCAATATGTTCTTTGTGTACGCCATATTTTTATACTGCGCAATCTACTTAGGAGAGGTCAGATCGTTCTATTATGCCGTCCCGCATTGGGATACGCTGTTACACACCTTCAGCGGTGCGATGCTTGGTGCGTTGGGTTTTTCGCTTATTAGCTTTTTAAACAATACCGACGGCATACCGATCTCGATGAGCCCTGCATTCGTGGCTATCTTTACGTTCTGCTTCGCGGTTGCGATCGGAGCGGTTTGGGAGATATATGAGTTCAGCGCAGATGTTATCTTACATACAAACATGCAGAAATTTGCACTTGAAAAGGGTGAGCAGCTGATCGGCCAAGCCGCACTGTCCGATACGATGAAGGATTTGATCGTTGATAGCATAGGCGCGCTCGTGATGTCGGTGATCGGTTATGTCTCGCTGAAGTACAAAAAAGGTTGGCTGAAGGGTTTTATTATTCGCAGGGAACGTTAACAAAAATGCACAGTTTTAAGAAGCGGAGGTGTGTTTTTGAATAAAAGAAATGTTGTCTTGATCGTGATTATTATACTCACGCTGTTTATTGCGGTAGTAAATGTATATATCTTTTCAAAATCCATAGATCAGAAAATAACAGAAAACATCTATCGCCAATCCAGAGAAGACGGTAATTGTCTTGGCTGTGCCGATCTATGATGGAGACAAGGTTATTGCTTCGCTTTCCGCGACCTATGACACCGATAATCTTGATGATCTGTTTAACCTGTCGTTTTTGAATAACAACGGATACATGTTTATCGCACGCTCCGATGGGTTGATAATGACCAAAATCCCCAAGAATCCTAATATAGATAAAGGGGATAATTTCCTTGAGTATATCAAATTAAATTGTGAGCATGAGGAGCACTATCCGCTCGTCAAGGATCAGATCGAACATGGCAAGAATAGCGTCAACTTCATAGAGCAGACGAGCGGCGATATTACGTATATCAATTTTTCAAAAATCGGTATCAATGATTGGTATGTGTTTTCGCTCGCGCCCGATTCCGTCATGCATAAACAGGTGCTGGGCATTGAATTGGCGGTCATAAATCTTGGCGTAGTCATTGCAGCCTGTGTGCTGATACTCTGCGGCTTTATCATTTATATTCAGGTTTCGGCCAGAAATAAAGCGATACTGAATGAGCGATGCTTTCACGTATTGGCGGAGCAGTCGGGTGACGTGATCTTAGAATGGGATTTTGATAAAAACAGAATAACCACTCTGAGTAATTTTAATAAACAGTTTGGTCGGGACGCGATAACGGTAAATTCGCCGGATGAAGCCATCAATGCCGGGGTAATACATTCTGAGGATATAGATGTGTTTAAGCAGATGTTTTTGGACATTGGCAGCGGTCGAAATGTTGATAAGGCAAAGTTCAGGATAAAAGACATAAACAATATATTCCATTGGTGCTCGGTTTCCGGTGTGGTGGTAAAGGATAAAAAGGGGAGACCGTTTAAAGCGATAGGGGCTCTGGATAATATCGACGAGCAAGAGCGTGAGACCGCTGAGCTCCGAAAGCAGGCGAGCTTAGATGCTCTTACGGGGCTCTATAACAAGGCAACGACCGAAATGCTCGTGACGAACACATTAAATATGTCGAGTAAGGTCGACCTGCACGCGATGATCTCGGCTGATCTGGATAATTTCAAAAACATAAACGACAGCTTCGGGCATCTATATGGTGACGAGGTCCTCAAAGAATTGGCGGACAAGATGAAGACACTGTTCCGATCCACCGATATCTTGGGGCGCTTTGGCGGTGATGAATATGTGCTGTTTATCCGTGATATACCCAGCGTGGACTTTATAAAGGAAAAGGC
>CAZUNC010000015.1:0-22653 GCA_964621475.1 uncultured Defluviitaleaceae bacterium
TCTCTGCCGGACAGGCGCATATCGTCGAGGATGAATGTATACTCTGCGGGCAGTGTTTTGTGGTCTGTCCGCAGGATGCCAAGATGATCCGAAACGATATCGAAAAAGCCAAGGAATTATTAATCAGTAACGATAGGGTTATAGCGAGTGTTGCGCCGTCGTTTATAGCGAATTACGGTGGCTTCGAGGCGGTCAGGGAAGCGTTGAAATCCTTGGGCTTCTATGATGCAGAAGAAACCGCGATTGGTGCGACGATTGTAAAGACCCAGTACGAACAACTGATGGAGCGGTCGGATAAGAGGGTAATGATCTCGTCCTGCTGTCATTCGGTGAATGTGCTGATACAGAAGTATTTCCCTGAGATTTTACCGTATCTTGCGCCGGTTGTTTCGCCTATGCTCGCGCACAGTCAGAGCATAAAGGAACGCTACGAAAACGCAAAGACCGTATTCATCGGGCCATGCATATCCAAAAAGGCCGAAGCTGAGACATACAAGGGTTTAGTCGACTGTGTGCTGACTTTTGAGGAGTTATCAAGCTGGCTAAAGGATAAGAATATATCCCTTCCGGCCAGTGAAATCGGAGATAACGAGCAACATAAAGAGCAAACAAAGGCGCGATTGTTTCCGATCGCGGGTGGCATCATCAAGACGATGGATACCGCATCGGCTACATATGACTGTTATGTCGTTGACGGCGTGGACAATTGCATCGATGTATTTAACGATATACGCGACGGCAAGATTAGCTCGTGTTTTATCGAGATGTCGGCATGTAAGGGTAGTTGCGTAGGCGGGCCCGTGATGGAGAAGGGGCTCTCCCCGGTAAAGAATTACCTGAAGGTCAGCCATTATGCAGGTAAAAAAGACTTTGACATAGCGCAGCCATCCGAAGATAAGATACATAGGCATCATCCGTTTATCGGTCTTCGGCGTACAATGCCCGGAGCGCAAAATATCGAGGATATATTAAGGCAAATGGGCAAGACATTACCCGAGCATGAGCTAAACTGCGGCACCTGCGGCTACAATACCTGCCGAGACAAGGCGATCGCGGTCTATCAGGGTAAGGCTGATCTGTCTATGTGCCTGCCGTTTATTAAAGAACGGGCCGAATCCTTTTCCGACAACATCATAAAGAACACACCAAACGCGATCATCGTCACTAACGATATGCTTGAGATACAGCAGATCAATGAGGCCGCACTGAGGCTTTTAGGATTAAAGAACCAGAGCGATGTAATCGGACGACAGGTCGTATGCATACTCGATGTGGACGGATTTTTAGAGGTGCAAAACGGTAAGGGTATTATACAGAACAAGCATATCTATTTAGCTGAATATGACAAATATGTAGAGCAGACTATTGTATATGACACGGACTATCATATCTTCATATGCATCATGCGTGATGTGACCGACATGCAGGCCCAGCGCAAAGAGCGTGAAGCATTGAGCCGCCAGACGATATCTATAACGGATCAGGTGGTAGAGAAGCAGATGAGGGTTGTGCAGGAGATCGCGTACTTGATGGGCGAAACCGTCGCGGAGACCAAGGTCGCACTCACGAAGCTGAAGGAGTCGCTGACCCATGAATAGTCTATGCTGTGACATCGGATACCTGAGCGTAAACAAATACGGCGAGCAATTATGCGGCGACCATGTGGACGTGATCGGCGCGGACGAGAGCTCCGTGATCGCTGTATTGGCCGATGGTCTGGGCAGTGGTGTAAAGGCTTGTATACTGTCTACATTGACCTCAAAGATATTATCAACAATGATCTCACAAAACATTAATGTCGAGGACTGCGTACGTACGGTAGCCGCTACATTACCCGTATGCTCGGTTAGGCAGATAGCGTACTCGACATTTACGGTCATACGGATCATCAACAACGAAACCGCCGAGATCATAGAATATGATAACCCACACGCGATCCTTATCAGAGACGGCAAGCATGTCGAGTTTCCTAAGGAAAGCTTTACTATAGAGAACAAAACTATCTATAAGGCCCGCATACCGATCTACGAAAATGATGTGTTCCTAGCCATCAGTGATGGAGCGGTGCATGCCGGGGTAGGCAGGACATTGAACTTCGGCTGGCAGCGCAAGGACATCGTCGAATTCATGGAAGCGATTTATGACGGGAGTTATACGGCAAAGACCCTCGCGACACTGCTCGTAGAGGAATGCAACAAGTTATATGCGGGAAAGCCCGGTGATGATACGACGGTCTGCGCGATTAAGATCAGGCACCGTGAGCCGATGAATCTGATCATAGGCCCTCCGGCCGATCCCGAGGATGCCAATCGAATGATGGCACTGTTTTTCAGTAAGATAGGTAAGCACATCGTGTGCGGTGGTACGACCTCAACGATAGCCGCAACGTTTTTAAAGAAGCCCGTGATACCGGAACTAACATATCATGACCCCGAGATACCGCCGACCGCGCGCATAGACGGCGTGGATCTCGTAACAGAGGGCGTTATCACGATCAACAAGGTGCTTACATATGCTCAGAGTTATCTCGCGGATAACGAGCACTACTCAGACTGGTGCAACAAAAAGGACGGTGCTTCACTGATAGCTAAGCTGCTGTTTGAGGAAGCGACGGACATCAATTTCTATGTAGGACGAGCGGTCAACCCCGCTCATCAAAATCCGAGCCTGCCTATAGGCTTTAATATAAAGATGCGTCTGATCGACGAGCTTGCGGAGTGTCTCAAGCGCATGGGTAAGCGCATCAAGGTCAGTTATTTTTGAGAGGAAACATTATGCGTAATTTTGATACAAAGGTTCAGGAGCTTAAGTATACAGTCCTACGCGAGGTAGCAAGGCTCGCGTGGGACAACAAGCTGCTTGAAAACATCACCGACATCCCAAAGCAGATCATCAACGGAAAAAACCCAACGATGCGCTGCTGTATATATAAAGAACGTGCGATCGTCGCAGAGCGTGTAAAGATGGCCGTTGGCGGAGATAAGCAAAACTCGAATGTTATAGAGGTCATAGAGATCGCCTGTGATGAATGCCCGGTCGGCGGCTATGAGGTCACGGCGGCATGCCGAGGCTGCATAGCGCACCGCTGCGAAAAGGTTTGCAAAAAGGGTGCAATTACATTTGATCATAACCAAAAAGCACATATAGATAAGAGTAAATGCGTAGAATGCGGGCTCTGTGCAAAGGTCTGTCCGTTCAGCGCGATAGCAAATAACAAACGCCCGTGTGAAAATGCGTGCAAGATAAAGGCAATACAAATGAACAGCGATAAGGCTGCTGCTATAGATAACGAAAAATGCATAGCCTGTGGTGCGTGCGTATATCAGTGCCCGTTCGGCGCGATCATGGATAAATCATATATATTGAACGTGATAGACCTGATCAAGAGGAGCAACGACAACACGGAATATAAGCTCTATGCGGTGGTCGCGCCGTCTGTGTCCAGTCAGTTTACCTACGCGCGACTCGGGCAGGTGATCAGCGGCATAAAGGCGTTGGGCTTTTACAACGTGGTTGAGGCTGCTCTCGGAGCGGATATGGTCGCATACGCGGAGGCTAAGGAGTTAGCGGAAAAGGGATTTTTGACAAGCTCATGTTGTCCGGCGTTTGTAAGTTATGTGAAAAAGGCCTTTCCAGAAATGGCTGTACATGTCTCGCATAACCTATCGCCTATGGCGACGATCGCAAAATACATCAAGCAGACCGATCCGAGTGCGAAGATCGTATTCATCGGTCCGTGTACCGCAAAGAAGCAGGAGGTTCTGTTGCCCGAGGTCAAGCCGTATATCGATAGCGTGCTGACCTTTGAAGAGCTACAGTCACTGTTCGACAGCCGTGAGATAGATATCACCACACTCGGGGATGATGTGCTCGACAATGCATCGTATTATGGCAGGATATTCGCACGAAGCGGCGGGCTATCCGACGCGGTGAGGCAAGGTCTTAAGGAGCATGGCATCGCGGACTTTGAGTATAAGCCCGTGGCTTGTGATGGCATCGAGGCATGTAAGACGGCTCTGCTCAAGGCATCGAAGAATGTACTGGGCGGAAACTTCATTGAAGGTATGGCCTGTGTAGGGGGCTGTATCGGTGGGGCGGGCTGTCTGACCCACGGAGAGAAGAATAAAGCAGAAGTGGATAAATACGGTAAGGAAGCATATGAGAAGACTATTACAGACGCGGTGAGCGTGGTGATGGGGAAGAGAGAAAATGAGTAGTGGGAGGGGAGTTATATACCCTCCCTTTTTTCATGTCATATTTAATAAACAAGTAAAGTGTTTTTATTAATCAGTTCATTGGTATATTTGCAGATTTGCTCAAAGCGTTTTAAAGAAGATATGCTGTTATCATCAAGTATTTTTTTCAATTCAATCATAATGTCAGTGCAGGTTTTGATATGTTCCGTTAAATTAATGTCTGTATAATGGGGTAAAATCCCTCGCCTTTCAGGTGAAACCTTTAGGTCAACCACCTGAGGATTGAAATCACCAAAAAAAGAGAAACTACAGAAGAGGTAATTTCAATGGAAAACTACAGGAAATCGGCACATTGTACTTACGATATCAAGTATCACATTGTGTGGATAACAAAATATCGCAAACCAGTAATAACTGGAAGGATAGCGGAACGGACAAGAGAACTGATCAGGGGAACATGCAAGCAAAATGATGTAGATATAATAGCAGGGCATGTATCAAAAGATCATATACACATGTTAGTATCTGTACCGCCGCATCTATCAGCCAGCAAACTAGTACAATACCTCAAGGGATACAGCTCACGAAAGTTACAGATGGAGTACAAAGAATTGAACAAACAATTCTGTGGTAAGCACCTGTGGGCACGAGGCTATTTCGTAGCCAGTAGTGGTAATGTTACAGATGAGGTAATTGCAGAATATATAAAGAAACAGGATTTAGATGAAAACGTAAGATTCGATAACTTCCAGATTACTGAGCTTTAGGCGGCTTCCAGCCGCAAATCGAACCCACCGCCTTCCAGGCGGTTGTGGTTCAGTTGATATAAAATCAAGTCTTCTTATGAGCAATTCTATTATATGAATGTTGAAAATTTCTGTCAATCGCCACCTCGGCCTGTCCGATGCAGTG
Source organism: uncultured Defluviitaleaceae bacterium (assembly GCA_964621475.1). Lineage (GTDB taxonomy): Bacteria > Bacillota > Clostridia > Lachnospirales > WQUN01 > CAYURR01. The sequence goes on from CAZUNC010000015.1 coordinate 5,109, forward strand.
AGTGTGAGAAATAGAAAGAGGTCATGGCAAATGACGTAAAATTTGCCACGGCCTCTTTTTCGATCTTGTGACATATAGCTTGGAAGCGTTATTGCATGTTTGTAGGGCGTGTAGTATACTCGTTTTAAATTGAGGAATTGTTAGATATGTATAGTATGAATGAGGGAGAACGATCAATATGCTTGGAATAAAATTCTATAACATCAGTGAAGTTGCCGATGGATTGTTGAAATACGCCGTTATTGTTTCTAAACACAACAATCAATGGGTGTTTTGTAAGCATAAAGAACGCATTACATACGAATGTCCCGGGGGGCGCAGAGAGCAAGACGAAACAATATTGGATACCGCTAAGCGGGAGCTTTATGAAGAAACGGGAGCAATTGAATATACGTTAACAAATATTTGTGTTTATTCGGTGCAACATGATAATATTGAATCATTTGGTATGCTTTATTATTCTGATATAAAGTCGCTTGGTGATTTACCAGACTTTGAAATCGAAAAAATACAATTCTTTGACGAATTACCGTCTCAATGGACATATCCTTTAATCCAACCGAAGCTTATAGAAAAAATAAATTCTATACTTACATAGACGTAAAAGAAACTGTTTTTGACGAAGGTGCGGATTACGTGCAAGTAAATAGCCGCCAGATATTGGCGGCTATTTACTTACACGGATCAAAGTAGCGAAATCGTCATTTCTTAATAATCATCGAATACAAAATCGGAATAACGAACATCGTTGTGAATGTAGAAAAGATCAATCCGCCCATTAATGCTATAGCCATCGGAGAAAACAATGAATTGTTGGAAAGGGCTAATGGTGCAAAGCCTAATATAGTCGTTATGGCGGTCAGCATGATCGGTTTAATCCTCCTCGATACGGACTGCCTACAGGCGCTTGTTATGCTTTCGCCCTCTTGTTTGGCTATAAGTATGTATTCAATCAACAGTATGCCATTGTTTACAACAACTCCGCTAAGGGCTATGATGCCGAAAAGTGCTGTCAACGATAGCGGGTTACCCATCACGAATAGGCCGGTCAATGATCCCATTACTGCCAAGGGTATTGTAAAAACAATAATCAGCGGTAAAACGAAGGATTTGAACTGAAGGCATAAAACTATGTAAATTAAAAGAATAGACACAAGTGCGAGGGTAAGGGCATTGCTAAAATATTTTATTATATTAGCGCGCTCGCCGTCAAAGCTAACCTCTATGCCATTTAAGTCCATTTTTGACAATATGCTTTTATCAATTTCGTTAGTCAAATCTGTAGCGCTATATCCCGGTAATGAATTGGCTGTTATTGTTACAGTCTTTTTATTTTTGTAGGTGTTTATTACATTGGTGTCCAAGACCTGCTCGATTTTAGCGATTTCTTTTAACAATACCTTATTACCTGTCATTGAGGATTTTATTTTCAATTTTTCGAGCTCGCTTACAGAGGTTATATTACTTTTGAGCATTATGTCAAATTCCTTCGCGTCTTTACTGAAAACCCCCGGTACTGCCCCTCTCATTGCCAGATAAATTTGCTGTTGGATATCATATTTTGTAAAGCCCATCTGCATAGACTTACTATCGTTTATCGTTACCTGATAGTGATAGGTATCATCACCCATATTATCATCCAGATTTGTTAACCCTTTGAGCGTGCTCATTTCTGATTTGAGTCGATTTCTTGCCTGCTTTAATGTTTCGATATCATCACCGGAGAGCCTGATCTCTATTTCCGCACCAGGAATTGATAAGGCTAGTCTTACTACCTCAAATTTCGCACCGGCAATGCTCTCGGTGAGCCTTCGCTGCAAATATGCCTGATACTCTGCTTGATTTCTAAATTCACCTCTCTTTGTTAAGTTAAATCTATAAAACAACTGGGCGGTGTCCGCGGATTCACTTTTCGGTATTGAGGTGACAAAGAACTTGGGCAAGCCAGCTCCCGCTGCCGAATAAATATCAACTGCCTCTGTCTCTGTGTTTAGCAGTGCTATGGTTTTACTGACCAAAGCCTCGGTTTCCGCTAAATCACCCTTCTTTTCTGTGTTAATGTCAATCAAAAAGAAGTCCTTGTCTGCGTATGGGAAAAACTCAACCCTTGGTATCAGAAATACTGTTACGATCACAAAAACAAAGACTATTGCACATATAATGGCCTTTTTATACTTGAACGCAACATCGAATACACTGATAAACCTTGCTGCAATTTTTTCATCAGCACTATGTTTTTTAGTGTTTTTAAATACCAAAGAAGCCACGGACGGGATCAAAAACATAGCCACTACATATGACATGATTATCGTAATGATAAAAACAACCGAAATCGGACCGATAAAATGCCCCACAACACCTTCGATGCGTGTCAGCGGAAAGAAGGACAGCACTGTGGTGATGGTTGCGGTCAGTACGGCTATTGCCGATAGCTGCGGTCCTCTTATCGCGGCTTTTTTTATGCTCGTTCCGGCATTGATGCTGCTTTGTATGGCATCACCTACTACGACGGAGTTATCCACGATTGCACCTACACCGATGATTAAGCCCACCAATGACATTTGATCAATCTTTATATTAAAAACATACATGATTATGAACGTACAGAATATAGTGACCGGTATCGACAGCGATATTGTTAATGCGTTACGTAAGCCGATGCCTATTAACATAACTATTACAACAAGTGCAATGCCCTGATAGAAATTGCTTAAAAAATTGTTCAGTGATTTATTTACGTCATCAGGTCCGAAAAATATATTTTCAAGCTTAAGCCCTGTTGGAAAATTTAATTTTAAGGCTTCGAGCTGATCGGTTATTTGCTTACCGACTGTTATTCCGTTTATGTTGTTTTTGATATACACAGAAATAAATACAGCGTTTGATCCGTTCGATCCATAATTCGGTGTATCGTCGATATAATCGATATTAATATCGGCTATGTCTGACAGCTTGCTTACGACACCTGTTTCATTAGAGACACTGATGACGGTGTTTCGTATGTCCTCAACGCTCTCATATGTACCGTTTGTGCTGATCCGTATCTTTTCTCCGTCGACATGGACATTTCCCTGGGGCATGGATATATTTTGGGCCTTGAGCACGTTATAGATATCGTTCATGCTTAAGCTCAGATTATTTAGCTTATCGATGTCAACCGTTACCTTTATTTCCTTCTTTAACTCTCCATCAATATTTACCTTTTTAACCCCGTCGATCCGAAGTAGCTTTTCCTTTATGTTCTTTGCGTAGTCATTCAATTGCGTATTTGTGAAATCCTCGCCGGATAGACTTAAAAGGATAGAGCCTGTTTCCATGACGTCGGTGTTTATATTACTGATATATGCGTTTTCCGGTAAATCATCCTTCAGATCCGCAATTTTGTTTCTGACTTGCTGCATAGCAATATCTGCATCGGTGTCCAAGTCAAACTCAACTAATACAAATGAAACGGAATCCTTTGATACCGAGCTTGAATAATCATAACCGTCTATTTCCTTTAGCCTTTCTTCTATCTTATTGCTGACTAAGTCGTGGACGTCCTTTGCGCTGGCCCCCGGATATATAGTGAGTATTGTGCTGCCTGCTAAAGAACTGTCAGGAAATTCCTGTCGGGGCAGTAAGATATAAGAGGCTAAGCCTACCAGAACTAAGATTGCAAATATAAACAGGGTAAAACGCCTATTTTCAACCAATAAAGATATAAACTTATTCATCCTGTTCTCCTTCTGCATGGCTTGCCTTGATCTTTGTTCCCTCGGATATATTGGAAGAGCCCTTTAAAATGATGCTTTCTCCGGGATTTATGCCTTCAACCCTAATCAGATTATCGCTGCCCTCTGCCAAGGTAACATAACGCTTCTCTGCCAAGCCGCCGTTATCCACAAACAAATAATCCTCTCCATCGGAGCGTATAGCGCTAATAGGAACCCATATACCCATCGCTGTTCCGCTCTGTATTTCCACATCCACCAATGCTCCGATCTTAAAAGCTTCAGAAGGCTCTATTTCAACCTCATAGGTTCGTGTATCAAAATCGATCAATTCGGAGATATCGCAGACATATCCGCTGGCACTTGTATCGTTTGTTTTTATCACAGCGCTGTCGCCGAGCTTGATTTTTCCCAAATCCCCGGCAGTCACACCTATTTTTACAACGCATCTTTCGTTTCGGGTAATGACAACAGGGCTACCGGCCGGCACAATTTCGGATACCTTAAACGGGGTCTTTAGCACATAACCGTCCTGTTCGGCATATATAACCCCATCCTCCAGTAATTTTTTCTGGCGTTCAAGCTGGGCCAAGGCCGACTCGTGTTTGGCTCTTGCGTCTGTTAATAGAGCATTGGCCTGTTCCTTTAGACTGAGCGTGTTTTCATATTGTAAAGCTGCCGCATCAAGCTGAGCCTTTGCAGCATCAATGTCTTCCTTACGTGTCCCGTTTTTGATTTCTTTTAAGCCTTCAGTCGCCTTAAAGTAGTTTGAGTCCGCTTCCTTAAATCTAATTTCTGCCTGCTCGAGCTCATTTTTAGACACAGCACCGGCACTATATAAAATAGTAACGTCATCGAGGGTCTCCTTTGATTTATCGTAGACCTTTTTCGCTAATCCAACATCCGAGGCTGCTCTGTTTATACTTTCTTCGGTTGCACCGTTTAAGGCTTTGTCTTTTTGGGCAGCCAGAGCCTTTTTGTTTTCATTAGCTATTTCGGCTGCTATCTCTGCGGATTTGATTTGAGCAAGTGCATTATCTATACCAGCAGAAGCCGAGCTGACTTGGCTTTCCAAATATGTAACCGTTAACATCAGATCATCCGTATTGATCCTGGCTAAAACATCGCCCTTGTTAACCCTTTGTCCCTCTGTAACAAACAGTTCAGCGAGCCTGTCTGTGGTTTTAAAGCTGTAGTTGAGCTTTTCCTCATAATCCGCTACCCCAGAATAACTCAGAATTAAATCCTGCTCGGCATCCTCTGCCTCCTGGGTTACTACCGCCACTACCCTTTCTTGCGGAATTGCACCTTCGACTTTAGCACAGCCGCTTATTAATGCCAGACATAACATGATCAAAAATATTTTCATAACTGTTCTCCTTTGGTTTGTGAATGTAAATATATATTCACATTTTAACAAACGAATTAACATCTGTCTACAGAAAAATGAACATGAAATAGTGTTCATATATGCTCGCAAAAAAAAGTCTCCGTCATTAACGGAGACTTTTTACTGCATTGCTATTATAGGAAGATGTACTTATACAACAACTCAATCAACTCACTTTTTAAGGCAGCGGCATCAAGTTCGGTCGTTTTTAATACGATAGCCTCCGAAACGACATGGCCTATGTTAAATATCATAAATTTACCAACTTGACGGTCTTTTATTTTTATTTCCTGATCCAGTATTGTGAATACATGGTCAAGAAACTTATAGATACTGTTTCTTATTACACATGATTCATCGTGATTGGAAAGGGAAGATGAGGGATTGACATTAGTCATATACTCTGCAAACAGAATGCCGTAAAAACTGAGAGACTTAAATAGAGCGTCTATGACTTCGGAAATCAAAGCCTTTTTATCGGGATTTAGAATATCTATGTTTTCCGTCAGGGATGTAAACATATTGATATACTCTTGATCGCACTGATCTATTACTTCAATGAATACATCTTTTTTATCTGCAAAATAAGAATAAAGGCTGCCGATCGACACACCGGCCTCTTTGGCAATATCATAGGTGGTCACGCCGTGATACCCGTTATCATTAAACAAAACCTTTGCGGCTTCTATTATCTTATTCTTTTTTTCAATACTCCTTTGTTGTGAAGGGGTACGTGTCTTTTTAGCAGTGCCTTCCATAATTCACCTGTTGATTCTCATTTTGATGTTAAGGATTTAAACAGACATCCTTGTTTTTTAGATATTGAACTAACACATTGAAGTATTATAGCAGAGACAGATCAAATTTTGCAATATAAGCGGAACGTTTCCGTTGACCTAATACCAGACGCAACTATGCTGTAAAAAAATAAAAGTCGATCAAAATCCCATCGTGGTATCTATAGTGACAGTGTTGGTTTTTTGGTCGTAACCTATCGCAAAGTCTATGCACTCCGCGAGCTCCCTGATCTTGAAATAATTATTACCATCGATGTTGTAGGCTTCAAAGTTCACTTGCTTGCCGTCAATAACAACGGTAGCGGACGCGGGCTTTGCATCCGCTGTCGCAGAAACGGTTGATGCAGTCGCAGGGGTAGGTGTAGCGTTCACGGGTTCCGGTGTCGGCTTGGGGGCTTCGGGTGTGGCTTTTGGTGCGTTACTAAGTTTATTCACGGTGTCGGCTACGAGCTTTTTCATGAAGTCGACCTTTTTTGCGATCGGACTGGACGAATCTGCCAAAAACGGCTGGAGCTCGTCGGTGTTGTAATATAACACTCGGAAAATCTCACCGAAATCCTCTGCAAACTCCGACGCGCCGTACGTGGTCACAAAGGTCCTGGCTGCGTTTCCAGTCAGTTCGTCCAGATCTACCCAATTTTCACCGATATATTGTTCGCCGCCGTTTAACGCCGTCCATTGCCTTTCGGTATCAGTAGTTATAGTTTCTGTCAGGTAATTGGAAAAATAGTGCCCGAATTCATGTGTGAGCGTACCTGTATCCTCGGTGGTTAATATTTTTATGTAGTAATCTCCGTTGTCACTGGAATTTATGTAACCCAAGCTGTCTCCGTCCTCGGCTGTGGGCCTATCAAATATTATGATGTTGTTGTAATCGGACAATATACGCTCTTGCTCGGTCAACGCCTTTACAAAACCCTGTGGCAGCTTTGCGAAGGATTTGTCTATGAGCTTGACCGCGAAGTCCTCGTTGAACCTTGAAGTATCACTGATCTGTATTGCAAAGCCGTATTGTTGCTTTATCCTATCCGTGGCCGCCGATGCAAAGACTGATACAGACAGGCTCAACGCCATTATAAAAGCCAGTACAAGGCTTACGACCGCTTTGAAGAAATATCTGATTGGTTTTGCCATATACATTCTCCTTTACTTAAAATCCGCGTGATGCGCCGCCACCACCAAAGCCACCCCCGCCGCCGCGATTGCGCGAGCTGCCGCTGCCTCCTGACGATCTCCAGCGTCTGTTTCTAAATCTGTAAAAGATCAATATTTCCGCCAGCTTTACCGGATTGATACAGATCTTCAGATTCGGTAGAAATGCTTCGGCGTGATGGGTGTTTTTAGTATTGTCGACAAGGCGCATCACCCAATAAATGAGCGTGGCCCCGACGAGAAACAGCAGCCATATAAACATCCAGAGAAACAGCAAGGATATGATCAATAACAGCACGATACCAACGCCGGTCTTGAAATCGGGCAGCGGTATATCATCGCTGTACACCGGTGTGCCCGGGATCGTTTCGAGGCCGTATTCCTGAAGCACAGCGTTTAACACAGCGTTGTACAGGTTTTCTGTGCCGAATGAATAATCGCCGCTCCGGTAACGTGATGTGGCATAGGTGTCGATCATGCGGCCCGCCTTCGCATCGTTTATACAACCCTCTAGCCCGTAACCTACCTCTATACGCACCTCTCTGTCGCCAGTCGACAATAATATCAGTACGCCGTTATCCTTACCCGCTGTGCCTATCCCCCACGCCCTTGCCGTTTCGAGGCCAAATTCGCTTATGTCCTTGCCGTCCAATGATTTGACTGTCAGCACCACGATCTGTGCGCCGGTTTTCTCGTAGAGCTCAGTAGATCGTTTTAGGATGATATCCTCAGTCTCCTGCGACAGCACATCAGCGTAGTCGTTTACATAAAACAGATCCGTGGCTTCCGGCGTTGCCGCATATACCGATATCACCGCGAATATTTGTATTGCGATGATAAAAGCCACCGATATCTTTTTAAAAGCTGAAATCATGGAAGCTGGCCCTCCAAATCCGGCGCTGCGTCCGCACCCTCTGAGGCCTTGAAATAATCAGCCTTTTCAAAACCGAATGCTGAAGCAAACAGATTGCTTGGGAAACTGATGATGCGGTTATTGTAACGTTGTGCAGCGTCGTTGTAGTCCTTTCTAGCGACCGCGATACGGTTTTCACTGCCCGCGAGCTCATCCATCAGCGATATATATGTGGCATCGCTTTTGAGCTCAGGGTAATTCTCGACTACGAGATTGAGCCCGCCAAGCGCTCGCGTGAGCTCTGCATCCGCTTCGGCCTTTTCGCCGATACCTCCCGCGCTCATGAGCCGCTCACGAGCCGCGAGCACCTTGTCAAACACCTCTGTCTCATGTGCGGCAAAGCTCTTTACCGAGGCTACGAGGTTTGGAATTAAATCCGCTCTGCGCTGAAGTGTCGTGTCGATATTTGCCTGTGCGGTTGAAACCGCCTCGCGCCCAGTCACGAGGCCGTTATAGCTCCCGATCACGAACACCGCTAATACTATCACCACCACGATTACAATTAATAAACCCTTCTTTTTTTCCATCAAAGATATTCTCCTCACTCACTCATTAATCGTTGTTGTCAGACCGATTGTCTTTTTCAGCATCGATAGCAATCACCACCATCAGCGCCAAAAGTGCATCCTCATCATTGACTACATCAATAGCATAGGTGTCGCTAAAGTTAATGATTTTTTCAATGTTTGCCACCACGTCATCGTTTGAGTCGGTAATACTGTAGTTATACTCCCAAAAACTTCCCTCTACGCGCCAGCCCATGCTTTTTAGGGTATATACCGGTTTCATGAGAGTGAACTCCTTCACCACAGCACCAAAAGACTGCTCGCCGAAGATGATTTCAAACGTGGGCTTAAATGACATTACCTTTTGCTTAAGCAGCGCTACCTGTTCGTCGTTCGCATCGTAGACCTCCAGCTTTTTTCCTAAAGCAAGCTTGCTCTTGACGGTGTAAACCACATTGTCATCTTCGTCAAAGATGTCCATCCTATCCAGTAAAGAAAATACGCGTTGCTTGAATAACAGCTTCATAAGATCGCTCCTTTATATTTTGTTTATACTACTCATTACGCCAAACAAGCAATCGGTTCTCTCTTGCTACCTTGACTGCCATTGTCCGAGAGTTTACACCGAGCTTGGTATAGATGTTCTTGGTGTGACTTTTTACGGTGTTGATGGAGATATTTAAAAACGTACATATCTCAATGTTTGACTTATCCTGTGCTAAAAGCTGCAGCACCTCTCTCTCTGTGTTGGTCAGTTTTTCGTTAACCATCCTCGGCAGATGCAGATAATTATGGTAGGCAAGAGCCATTTTCCTTGTATCGTTTAATACTGCGTCTAAGTATTCATCCTTACCTTTTGGTGGCGCATATGATAAGTATTTGTTGAGCAGCTCGTACATGCGTCCGCACTCGTCCGCAAACACACGGGTAAATTTATATTTCCGCGCAATAGACAGAGCCTCCGTAAGCGCTTCGAACGCACAGCCTTCATCGATGTGTGCAAGAGCCAATGCTTGCAATGCCTTGCATTCAATCAGGTTATATGTACGGCTGAGCTCTGTAAAAAACCGTTCGTATTTCTTAAGTACAATCAACGCATGGCTGTATTGTTCGTTAAAGATATACACCTTTGCCTTTGTCAGCATGCGGTGCAGCTCGATGAAGCTCACATCCTCTAAATCACCTGGAGCCTTTTCTACGAGCCATTCCAATACCCTTTCAGTCTCGTTTTTATAAAGCGCGAAGCGTATGCACACCGATTCGAGATTCGGTAGCAGATATGCTGTATTATCGTGTTCCATTTTTGCATGTATGTTTTTGAGGATCGGCGGAACTGCATCGAGTTGGCTGTTGGCGGTCATTATCCGAGCCATCAGTGTATATCCTGCAAACCAGTTTTCAGCCGCCGCATTGTTTTCCAGTTCGTTCATGCCCTTGGTCAGTTCGATCAGCGCCATGCCTAAATCACCGCACTCATAATATGCCTCCACTACCCCGATATCCGCAGAGCCTATACCATAACGCCCGAGCACATAATGCAAAGCCGGTTTCAATACCGCTCGCATGCGGGGGGCTTGGGCAGACCATCGGCTAAAGTCCTTGCCGCCGAACAGGAAGCTGGGTAGGTTACCCGTGACCGCCATGTTTTGCATAACAAGCTTGTCTTTAGCCATCAGCACGGCGGTGTTGAGTATAGTTTTAGCAACCATGGCCCCATGCTGCTACGGCAGAGCAATGTCAAGGTACATCAATTTCTCACAGCAGATTTTATGTTTCGGGTCGCTTTTCGGCAGACGGTTTTTCATATCTACCAATTTCTGATACCATGCCTTACTTTCGTCCAAGCGCAGATATATACAGTGCATCATACATACGGCACCTATCAACACGGGGTTCTGCTCAAGCATATTCCTCGGCAAGCCCGTATAATAGGTCTTAAACTTGTTGTATTCCGTTGCCCCGGCGTGCTCCTCCGCGACCTCAACGAGCAGCGCAACGGCGTTTTCATAATCCTTTGCCAAAAAATAATAATGCAACGCATTTGGTAAATCTCCATTTGACTTGTACCACAAACCCCCGTTTACAAGTACCCCGGCAATCTGGGCTTCCGAAAACAACACTTGCGCTTTAGATTGAAAATACCGTCTAAACAGCGGACGCATGCTGTAATGGTCATTGGGTAGTCTGGTAATAAAACCATTTGATTGAATTAAGCCCTGTATGATGTGGTCTGCGTCGGCCTGGCTGGTCACTACTGTGATAAATCCCATATGTAGAACGTCAAACAACGAGCATGTGACGACAAATTCACGCAGACGGTTGTCAAGGTTGTTCCAAATCTCAGTGTCAAAGACAGTGAATACATAATCTACGGCTGTCTCGTATAGCGCTTTGTCCCAGAGGTTTTTGTTTGACATTATCGCAGTAATTAATGTATTCAATACGAGGATGTGTCCTTCGGACAGTGATGTCATTTCTCTGACGGATTTATCTTCAAGGGTTATCTCGTTTAACGACAGCAGCTCATTTACTTCCATAACGTCGAACGCAAATGCCTCCGCTTGGATAATGCTCAGCTGTCTGATTGCGGAATAGGGCTTCAGATCGGATGGCAGATCCCCTCGGCTAATGAGGATAAAAGAACAATATGTTGGACTATCCTTGATGTACATGATGATTCGTCCAAGCTCGTAGCCGCTATATTCATGAAAGTTCTCAAGGATTATGATGTGTCTTTCGTATTTGTATGGATTCTTGGGAAGGGGAGGTATCTCGTTGGGATAAACGGTATGTATGGTCGTACCCTCGTGCCTAAATGTGTCGCGCCACATTGTCACCGCTGTACTTTTGCTATAACCGATGGGTGCGGTGATAAAGGTGATTTTTGACGGTATGCACTTGTTTAACTGCGATATGATCTCATAACGCCTCACAAGCAAACCCGATATCACGGATTGTTGATTTTTCATGATCGCACCTATCTTTCGGTCGTGAACAAATTCTTACGAAAAATTATATAGTATTGATCAAAACATTGCCATCACACCGAAGTGTGATGTTTTAATTATTCATGCGTCTTAATCAAAAAACCTGCGTTTCAAACATAACTACTTGATTTGTTCTTGACAAAATGCTACGGTATTTATAATCCCAGACTTCGAAAAAGGTCTGGGATTTTTATGGTCTTTTAGCATTGTTTTGAACGGATATATAGCTAATACGGCGACACTTATGTTGTTTTGGGGCTTAACTCCGGCGGTAAAATTATTAATATATGAAATGGAGAGTTGCTATGAACGATTTTTGAAAAGGATGACTGTACTCGCTTTGGTTTTATCCCTTTGCCTATCCGTTACGGCTTGTTCCGGCAAGGACGAGGAAGACGAGGCTGTGGAAACCGCAACCTTTGACTCTGAAGAGATGGCCGATGATAGTGACAGTGATAGTGACAGTAATAGCACTCGGGCGAGTGCGGCAACAAGCTCAAATCCCGATGGCACATGGGCTATCTACTGGTATATTTGCGGCAGCGATTTGGAGAGCGGCGGCGGAGCGGCAACAAGCGACCTTGAAGAAATGAAAGAGGTGGAGCTGCCCGATAATGTCACCGTTGTGATCCAAACAGGCGGCGCAACCCAGTGGCAAAACGATTATGTCGATCCAAATGAAATGGGGAGATATGTATACAACAGTAGCGGATTTGAGAAAGTGGATGCAGTGCAAAGTGCGAGCATGGGCGATCCGACTGTCCTCGCGGACTTTCTTTCCTTCTGCAAGCAGAATTACCCAGCAGACAATACAATGGTGCTGTTTTGGAACTACGGCGGCAACACCCGTGATCAAGGTTATACTAACATGGTGGACTTAGGTCATCTGGTTGAAAATGCCAGTTCCATATTGCCCGACAATGCAAAAGCGGTGCAGGATGCGCTGACCGACTGCGTTGTCTATAAGGTCAACGGTCCATACCGCCAGCAATCTACCGGCGTTTCGAGTTATTATTCATATGATGGTGACCTCGAAAGTTTCAGCGGTTATGACAATGTCGGAGCCGGGCTTGCATTTAAGCACTATTTCGGTTATCTGCTGCAGGGAGAGCTGTCCGATGCCACAAAGCAATACATATCAGAGATGGGTTATAGTGAAATCCCGCCGGTTCAAAGCTTAAAGGAAAACCTTAATGAAGCGGGGGTTAATTTAGAGGACTACCCGGTGACCGTGGACAACGACGGCTATGGCACACTGGATTTGGGCTCGGAAATCGCGAACATGCTCTCCGATGTTTTCTATCAGCTTTATTATGTGAGCGAGGAAAAGGACTTAATCCTGATGCTCGGTCGCGACGACGACATCGACGCCGACTGGGAAAAGGGTGTGTTCAAGGACAACTTCCGCGGCGTGTGGGGTGCGATAGACGGCCATCTGTGTTATATGGAAATTGTGATTATACCAATGAGTATAGCCTGTATTCGGTGCCTATTAAGCTGAACGGGGAGGAATACAACCTCAGCGGCGATGAGAACGAGGATGAAAAGCAAGTGGATGGAGATACATTTACCGTAACCGACAAAACCGCTTTTGCCGAGATGGATTTGGGAGACGACACCTATGTCATGATTTTTGAAATGGTAGATGCAAAGGGTGAGTCTATGCTGTCAGATGTGGTAACCTTCGCTGTGGAAAAGGGCGAGATCACAACGCTTACGGATGAAGAAGGGCAGTAATCGAGCATATGAGAGACTTGAGTCAAATAGGAAAGGGGCTACAGCAGATTATTTCTGCTGTAACCCCTTTTCTCATGTTTGCGTAGCTTTACGAAACTATTCAAATTTTACATTTCTTCTTGATAATAAATATATAAACGGTAACCAACATCATTGTATACCCCAATGAGTAAACAATATAGAACCAAAAATTTGGATCAAAAATAAACACTGCATCATCTAACCCAAACAACATCTCTGTAATGAAATTTACCGGCGGTAATAAGTACGAAGCGTATGTTATTAATACATTTGATTTAAACATATATGATAAAGGCAGCGCAGTAATAACAATGATTAATACCTGTATCGGCAGAGCCGAGTTTCTGTCTTTAAATATATATGTATTAAAGAAAACACCTACTGCAATACCCTGTATGCTGTATGTAAAATGGATAAGAAGGAAAGCAACGATCTCGGTCGGTAAGAGATCCCTTGAATAAAGTCCGAATATAATCGGATAGAATATCGATATTATATAAAATGGTATTGTAAATATTACAACTGATATATACTTTGCCAAATGAAAAACGGTATCGTCTTTTACATGTAATCTGGTAATAGACTGCTGTATTCTATCTTCGCTGTTAATAAAGCTCGTACCAATAATAATGGACATGACATATACAGCCATGGCGGAAACGTAACAGTTGCTCCATATGCCTATTGGACTGGACTGGTAATTAATAAAAAAGAACAGAAGATAAACCAAGCTTGGGGCTATGCATTTCAAAGAATTGAAATAATAACTGAGATTATAGCGTATCAATGCAATATTCATTCTACCACCTATAATTCTATATTTGTTTTAAGTTTATTGAATGTATTTCGTATCCGTGTTCAACCAAGAAAGCGACAGTTTCTTTTAATCGTTCCGCTTCAATAGTGAATTCTGATAATTCACCTGACGTATTAATTGAAATCATGCGATCCTTTAGAGCATCGAGGTTTGCATCTTGTTTGCTCGCATAGACATTAATAGAATATCTCTTTTCATAAGATTTGCTTATGTGGCATTGTTTATCGTGAAACATATATATTCGCTCAGTTATCCGTTGAGCAAGCACTTTTTCATGGCAGGCGATAACAAGCGCAACGCCGTCTGCTGCTAAAGCGTTTAACATATCTATAAAACGATCCGTGGAATGCTCATCGAGTCCTGCAAATGGCTCGTCCAGTATCAACAAATCCGGTTTTGTAATGAGCGCTTGCATAATGTTGACCTTTTGCCTCGTGCCTTTAGAACAAGCGCTTATCTTCTTATGCCTTGTATCCTGCGGCATATTAAAGACGTTGAAATGCCGGACAATAAAGCCTTCAATTTCGCTTTTGACAAGCCCTTGAATGGCCCCCATATGCATGAGATATTCCTCAACTCTAAAAGGGAGAGCAGGAAAAATGTCCGGCATATATGATATCTTAATGTCGTGGCTGTATTTAATTTCACCCTCTGTATGTGTTAAGATCCCAGCGATGATCTTCAACAACGTACTTTTACCGCAACCATTTTTACCCATTATTGCGATGGCCTCGTGTTGCCTTATTGCCATACATATATTATTGAAAACTTTCTTGCCGGAATATGCTTTTCCGAGATTTCTTATTGATACGAGTTCCTGCACCATATACACCCCATATACGTTATAGCAAAATGCGTCACACTGTTATGATTATATCAATTCAGTATGACATAAGCTATGATTATTTTGGGGGGGCATAGGTCTTATATCTCGATCATGTAGTACTCAAAACCACCGGCGTTAAATACCTTCTTAAATCCTCCGTTAATGAAACCCTGTATAAAAGGAGAGTTTTCGTCCTCATACAGGCATAACGCAGGGATTTGAAGTTGCTTGGCGAATCTCTTGACCCCGTCAAGCAGTTCGGTGAAGACGAAGTCAAAATCATCGTTCTGCCATATATAGTGACTGTCAAAAATAAATCCCGGACTGGAGTATATCTTCTCTACCCACATTGTCATTACGGCGTTTCCGTCCAATTCTGCTACGGCGAGAAATCCTTTTCTGTTTTTATAGTTTTCAATTGATGGCAGTATTTTATCCTCGGTTATCTGTCTTGGGGTCATAGCGCTATAAACGTTTTCCCATAAGGCATTTACGTCATCCTTGCATACCAAACGTATTTTTAATTTTGTTTTATCCATACATATCTCTCCTCTTTGCTTGAGTTTTAAGTTGTGCTGATAATACTCTTGTGGTGAGCATCCGATGATTTCGGTGAATGCTCGTGTAAAGCCGGCATGTGTTTCAAACCCATAAACAAGGGCAGTATCGAAGATGCCTTCACCCTCCGCAATGTTAGATGCTGCGTGAAATATCTTTCGTTCTCTTACATAATCCATCATTGAACGTCCTGTCAGCTTTTTATATTCATGCGATAAATGATAAGTCGAATAACCAAAATGATTTGCTATGTCCGCTAATGAAAACTCATGCTGAAGGTTTTGTTCAATGAATTCGTTTACATTCTCAATTAAAATGACCATACATACCTCCCCGATCGGTAGCTATATAGTATCAAACATTTGCGAATAATTCTTTTCGCATATTGCTGTTTTATACAACGGTTGTTTCATGATCTATTGACAATGTGAAATAAAGAAGGCATAATAGTGGTACTATTTCATAAGAAGGGGTTCAAGCTGTGCACAGAAGCGGAGAATACAGAAAAAACTTAAGTGGTGAGGCGGAGTATTTATCCTTTATTCCGAGACCCTTGCCACCAATCCCTCCAATACAATACGATGAGGTTATGTCGTCCCTTTTGGTAAAGGCGAATAGTTCGGTTGCAAAATTGAATGCCATTTCTGTACGATTGCCCAGTGTGCCGCTCTTTGTTTCTATGTATGTCCGTAAAGAGGCGTTGCTTTCCTCACAGATTGAGGGGACGCAGGCAACGCTTGATGATATTTTAGACCCCAATATAGAAACAAATGTAAATCAAAACATCTCTGAGGTCCTAAATTACATCAAAGCATCCGATTATGCTACAAAACGCCTGGAGGAACTACCTATATGCAACCGGTTGCTTTTAGAGACCCATGGAGTACTGCTTGAGAATGTGCGAGGCAACGAAAAAAATCCGGGAGAATTTCGTCGCAGTCAAAATTGGATAGGTGGAGTAGGCAGCACGATTAAAACAACACGATATATCCCTCCAAATGTGGAGGATATGACGGAAGCAATGAGCGAACTTGAGAAATATATCAATGCGGCGGACGCTACGGATCCGCTTATTCGTATAGCGCTTGTTCATTATCAGTTTGAGACCATTCATCCCTTCCTCGATGGTAACGGACGAATCGGTAGGCTGATGGTCAATTTATTTTTAAAGGAAAACAAGATTTTGGAATTGCCTACGCTATATATTTCATACTACCTCAAGCGTAACCGTATTGAATATTACGACCGCTTGACAGATGTAAGAGAAAAAAGCAGCTTTGAGGGTTGGATCAAATTCTTCCTGCAGGGTATTTATGAATCTGCAGAGGATGCCATCCAAAGCATTGATCGAATAACTGCCCTATATGATAAAAACTTAAAAACGGTAATCGCAAACGATAATTCGAAAACGGGAGCAATTAAGCAGATATATAATTTACTGCAAGATACCCCGATAATTAATATTAAAAAGACTGCTGAAAAGCTCAATCTTGCATACAATACCGTTGCGGCTGCTATCAAAAGGCTGGATGCATTAGGGATACTTCAAAAAACTGCTAATGTAAGCAGAAACAAAACATTTGCGTATGAGGAATATCTGAGTATATTAAGAAAAGATACCTAAACGCTTTGGAACGCGTCCGCACATATATAAACGGAACGTTTCCTTGACATATTCAGGCACGAGTGTTAAAATCATACTCGTGTTTTTTTATAGGCAGATAATAAAGAATTTTTAACAAAACCCAAGGAGGTGCAGGAATGCCGACATTCAATCAATTGGTTCGCAAGGAACGTAAATCCGTTTCCAAGAAGTCCACAGCGCCGGCGTTACAGAAGGGCTTGAACAGCAAGCGCGGGATATCCACGGATATTTCGAGCCCACAGAAGCGCGGTGTTTGCACGACTGTAAAGACGCAAACGCCTAAAAAGCCAAACTCGGCTCTTCGTAAGGTTGCGCGTGTACGCCTTTCCAATCAAATGGAGGTTACATGCTATATCCCCGGCGAGGGACACAATCTTCAGGAGCATAGCGTTGTTCTGATACGCGGTGGAAGGGTCAGGGATGTTCCCGGTGTGCGTTATCACATCATCAGGGGCACATTGGACACGGCCGGCGTAGCCAAGA
>CAZUNC010000016.1:0-22515 GCA_964621475.1 uncultured Defluviitaleaceae bacterium
ACGAGGACGTTATTCAGGATGCGCCGTTTGAGATCATATCGATGAAAAATTCGTTTCACGGGCGCACGTTTGGCGCGGTCACCGCTACGGGTCAGGAAAAGTATCAAAAGGGTTTAAGCCCGATGGTGCCGGGTATTAAACACGTGGAGTATAACGACTTCGAGGCGCTCGAAAAGGCTGTGACGGACATGACCTGCGCGATTATCGCTGAGCCGATTCAGGGTGAGGGCGGCATCGTAGCAATGGATAAGGAATACGCTAAAAAGCTTCGCAAGCTCTGCGATGACAAGCATATCATGCTGATCTTCGATGAGATTCAATGTGGTGTCGGGCGTACGGGTACATTGTTTGCGTATGAGCAGCTCGGCATCGAGCCCGATGTGGCCTGCCTTGCGAAGGGCCTTGCGGGCGGCGTTCCGATTGGTTGCTTGCTCGCGAAGCTTCCATTCGCAGACGGCTTCGAACCCGGTGATCATGCGTCCACGTTCGGCGGCAATCCACTCGCAACCGCAGCGGCTAACGTCGTATGGGATCAACTCACGCAGAACAATCTGCTTGCGCATGTGGTCGAAATGGGTAAATACCTCAAAAACGCGCTTACCATGGTTGCGAGGAAACGCCCGGTGATCCGTTCACTGCGTGGCGTAGGCCTTATACAGGGCATAGAGCTCGATACTGCGCCAGCCGATGTTATAAATACCTGTATCGAGAACGGGCTGTTGCTCGTTGGGGCAGGAGGAAATGTTATACGGTTTGTGCCGCCGCTGATTGTCGAAAAGGAACACATCGACATGATGATAGAGATACTGGATAAGGCTTTAGCGTAAGGATCAAATCTAAGAAAAACACTGGAGGAACAGATAACGAATGAAGGGCTATTTACTTTTTGAGGATGGGGATGTACTGGAGGGAAAGGCCTTTGGCGACACACGCACGCGGGCCGGGGAGATCTGCTTTTGCACGCACATGGCCGGATATGAAAATATCCTGACCGATCCTGTAAACAGCGATCTGATCATCAATATGACCTATCCACTTATCGGCAACTATGGATTTTCGGCAGAGGATATCGCAAACTTTGAAAGCAACAAAGACACGATGCCGATGGGCATGATCGTAAAGGATTACAGCGAAGCCCCGAACCATTTCGAATGCGTTGAGACCATCGCAAAGATGTTTGAACGGTATGGGATATTCGGTCTGTCTTACGGGGATACGCGTTTTGTCACGCGTAAGATAACACAAAGCGAGAAGCCGTTGCGCTGTCTGTTGACAACGGAGCAGCCTACCCCGGATTTGCTTGAGAAGCACTTCAAAGCGCCTGTCGACAGCGTAGGCGGAGAGATACGCTTAAGTTATGGGGCAAGCAGCGGGTGTGCGGATGATTTGTTCCCATATTCCGTAAAAGCGGATACGTTGATTCAAACAGTCAACGAGAAAAAGCCTGAGTTTATACAAATCAGTCATGCAGGCGGAAACGTGGATAAACTGTCTGAGACGATAAATTCAATCAAGGCTCTCATAGAATATGTGCGTGCTGCAACAGCGAACAATGAGACGGCTGCTCCACAGCTTATCGCAAAAGGCCTTGGAGCGGTGCTGCTCGCGATGTCTGCTGGTGATGGTCAAGCAGTTAAGCCCATACGTCTCGCAAACGGTTACAGGGGTACGAACTACCCCGTGATGGACAAGCAATCGGGTAAGGTGTTCATGGCGGATTATTCGATCGGGTATGCGATTCCTATGGATGCACTGTCAGAGGGCCTAACATGCACACATATAAATATCAATGACAACACAGTGGCGGGCTTTACGTTAAAGGATTGCGCTAATATTAAAGGTCGCTTATTCAACGGGGGTGATGCAAATGCCTAAATTTGAGCATATAAAAAAGGTACTCGTAATAGGCTCGGGTCCGATCGTAATCGGACAGGCCGCAGAATTTGACTACGCAGGTACACAGGCCTGTAAGGCGTTGCGTGAAGAAGGTATATCGGTCGTATTGATCAATTCTAATCCTGCGACGATCATGACCGATACGGATATGGCAGACAAGGTGTACATAGAGCCTTTGACGGCTGATGTAATCACAGAGATCATCAAAAAGGAGCGCCCGGACGGCTTGCTTGCGGGCCTCGGCGGGCAGACTGGCCTCAATATGGCCGTAGAGCTGTCAGATAAAGGCGTTTTGGACGAATATGGCGTGGAGCTGTTGGGTACGAAGCTCGACGCTATAAAGAAGGCTGAGGATAGGCTGTTGTTCAAGAGCCTGATGCAGGAGATCAATGAGCCAATCCCGGACAGCGCGATCGTCGAAACGGTCGAGGAGGGCATAACCTTCGCGGAGAAAACGGGTTATCCGTTGATCGTAAGGCCTGCGTATACGCTCGGCGGTACAGGCGGCGGCTTCGCAACGAATACAGAAGAGCTCAAGGACATACTCACAAAGGGGCTTATGAGCAGTCGCATACATCAAGCACTGATCGAGCGTAGCGTTGCGGGCTGGAAGGAAATCGAATACGAGGTCATGCGCGACGGCAACGACACCTGTATCGTTATATGCAACATGGAAAATGTGGATCCGGTCGGCGTACATACGGGGGACTCGATTGTCGTGGCACCGTGTCAGACCCTGCGTGCAGATGAATGCGATATGATGAAAGCCGCAGCGATAAAGATCATCAGGGCGTTAAGGATCGCAGGTGGATGTAATATACAGTTCGCGTTGAACCCGAAGTCAAAGGAATATGTGGTCATAGAGGTTAACCCGAGGGTCAGCCGTTCGTCCGCACTCGCGAGCAAGGCCACGGGATATCCGATCGCAAAGGTCACAACCAAGATCGCAATCGGTTTGGATCTGCACGAGATACCGAATTACGCACAGCCGGGCATCAAGGCTGCGTTTGAACCTGCTATAGACTACGTCGTTGTAAAGATACCTAAGTTCCCGTTCGATAAATTCTCATATGCGGACAGAAGCCTCGGCTCGCAGATGAAGGCCACGGGCGAGGTCATGAGTATAGACCGTAACTTCGAGAGCGCATTATTAAAGGCTGTAATCTCGCTCGAGGGTAAGAACGCGGGGCTGCGCCGTGCGGATCTGATGAAGATGCCGCTGAGCGAGTTGATCGCGCAGCTCAAGGTATGCAACGACGACCGTATCTTCGTGGTAGCAGAGGCGCTGCGTAAGAATGCCGACATGGATACGATACACGCGATGACGGGTATAGACCCGTGGTTTTTGAGGCGTATAAACAAGATCATCGAGCTGGAACGCGCACTGCAGTCCGAAGAGCTCGACGCGGTATTGCTTCTGCAGGCCGAAGAGACGGGCTTCACAGATACGGAGATCGTAGAGCTCACAAAGAAGCCGTTTTTTGTGATCGATGCAATACGCCGTGCACATGGGCTGTATTCGGTTTACAAGCGCGTAGACACTTGCGCTGCGGAATATGTCACCGAAATTTCACAAAATAGCGATGTAAAACCCGTGGACTATTTCTACTCGACCTTTGATAAAGAGGACGAAAGCGTACGAAGCGACAAGCCAAAGATCGTCGTAATCGGCTCCGGACCGATCCGTATAGGGCAGGGGATAGAGTTTGACTACTGCTCTGTGCATGCGGCTTGGGCTATTCAAAAGGCCGGATATGAATCCGTTATAATAAATAACAACCCCGAGACTGTGAGCACGGATTTTGACACCGCGGATAAGCTGTATTTCGTGCCGCTGTATATCGAGGATGTCATCAATGTAATTCAGAAGGAAGAGCCCAAGGGTGTTATCGTACAGTTTGGTGGCCAGACCGCTATTAACCTCACACCGAAGCTGTTTGAACGCGGTGTGCATATCATGGGCACCTCTGTACACTCGATAGACGTTGCCGAGAACAGGGAGCGTTTCGAGATATTGTTGCAGGAGCTCGGTATACCAAGGCCTAAGGGCTTTGCGGTATCGACCGTGAAGCAGGGTCTCGATGTGGCGGAACAGCTCGGATACCCCGTGCTTGTGCGGCCATCATATGTAATAGGCGGGCGTGCGATGCAGGTCATCGATTCGAAGGAACAGCTTTTGAGTTACATCTCCGATGCACTGCTTGAAAATGACAACATGAGCATACTCGTCGACAAATACATCAACGGCAAAGAGGTCGAGGTCGATGCGGTCTCGGATGGTAAGGATATATTGATACCGGGTATCATTGAGCATATCGAGCACGCAGGTGTACACTCGGGCGACAGCATCACGGTATATCCTACGCAGTCACTGTCCGCTACGGTCATCGAAAAACTCGTTGAGTATACGGAAAAGATCGCACGCGCGGTTCAGGTAAAGGGTCTCATGAACATACAGTTCGTGGTCGAAAACGACGATGTATTCGTGCTTGAAGTAAACCCAAGGGCATCGAGGACGGTCCCGATATTGAGCAAGGTCACAAAGGTGCCTATGGTTGACATCGCTGTCAACGTAGTCTTGGGTAAGAGCCTGAAGGTTGCATGCGCAGAAATGGGCTTACCAACAGGCCTGTTGCCGGACAAGGATCTTGTAGCGGTAAAAGCGCCCGTATTCTCATTCCAGAAGCTACTGGATGTTGACCCCGCGTTGACACCGGAGATGAAGTCCACGGGCGAGGTTCTTGGTATAGCAAAGACATATCCGATCGCACTGTATAAGGCTATGAAGGCCGCAGGTTATACTTTTGCGAAGACGGGTAAGGTGTTGCTGTCCGTGAGGGAGCGTAACCGTGAGGAACTGCTGCCGACCATCAAGCGTCTTGCGGAAATGGGTTATGAGCTCGACGCGACGGACGGCACAGCCGAGTATTACCGTAACAAGGGTGTGAATGTGCATACGGTTGTTTATGAGCAACAGGCCGGGCTCTCGTCTTTGATCAGGGAGCAGACCTATGCATTTATAGTCAATATCCCGACTTCGGGACGCGATATCTCAAAGAAGGGCTTTCGTATACGTTCGGCAGCCGTACAGTACAAGGTACCGCTTTTCACCTGCTGTGATACGGTCAAGGCCTATACGGATGCGCTGTCCGCAATATCGGGGGACAGTTTAGCCGCAGAGGAGATCTGTACGGTTGATGAATATTGAGATTGAGTAGTATTTTTAAGCTATATTAAAAAAGCCATGGAAAGCGGATTGTTAAATCCGTGATCCATGGCTTCTTTGTTTGAAAGAATCCAAGATGTGAAGTATACTAAATGCCAAATATATCGGTAAAACATACAAAAAGGAGGACGTTATGAACAACAGCTTTAACACCTACGACTATATCTACCGTAGCCATATACCAAACGTCGATATCTCGCATATCGACGCGTTCCATTCAATCACGGATAGGGAGGAGGGTGTATATCTCGGGCATCCGGACAGTATTCTACTGGACAGCGGTAGGATATGTACGTTCTATCCGAAGGGGCATGGTAGGGGAGAGATCATATTCAAGACCAGCGACGATGATGGTAAGACATGGTCAAGGCGATTACCATTACCCGAAAGCTTCAAGACGAGTATGGAAACCCCGACGGTGTATCGGATTGATGCCACTAAACAACCTATGCGTGTGCTGCTTGTGAGTGGCAACCCGTATGACAACGGTGGTTTTCGTACTGCGTGGTCGTATGATAACTGTGAGAGCTTCACGGAACTCAAGGGCTTTTATGACGATGTGGGAATGCGTACGATCGTTGCGCACTCAAGCCTTACCAAGCTCAAGGACAAGGATGGGCAGGAACGGTGGATGGCGGTGTTCCATGACCCGCAGTTCAATAACTGGAAGACGATACTGACATTCGATGAAAACGGGAACGAGCAATGGTCAAAGCCCGAGCGCTTACTGGCCGAGCATGATGAGATCGAAAAGGATGCAGAGCTTTGCGAGATAGAGATATTGCGCTCACCGGACGGTAACGAGCTTGCGCTGCTGTCACGTGCTGAGAGGAAATGCCATAACGGGATGATCGCGTTTTCGACGGACGAGGGTGATACATGGACAAGACCTCGGGAAATGCCGCGAGTGCTCAGGGGCGAGAGACACAAGGCCTGTTACAACAAGGACAAGAATAGGCTCGTGATCACATATCGCGACATCATCCGAAACCCATATGACGATACGAAGTGGATGGCCGGGAATTTCATCGGCTGGGTTGGTAGCTATGAGGATTTACGAAACGGTACTGAAGGGGATTACACGATCCGCCTCGCCGAGGATTATAGCCGAGCGTACGGGCGTGGTGGGGACTGCGGTTATGCGGGGATTGTGCTTACGGACAGCGAAACCTTCGTCGTGACTACATACGGGCATTTTGACGAAAAGAGGCCACGCGAGTGCTATGTATTGACCACACATTTTAAGCTCGAGGAAACGGATCGGATGGCTTTCGGATTATAGTAGAGGAGGTTAGTATGATCAACTTGAATAAGCTCAAGGGTATGTTTCCGGCGTTTTACGCGGCATACGAGGAGGACGGTAGCGTCTCACCAGAGCGTGCGTTGAAACAGGCGGAGTATTTAAAAGTGTGCGGTATGAAAGGACTATATCTGAACGGTAGCTCGGGCGAGGGCTTTCTGCTTACGACAGAGGAGCGAAAGGTTTTGCAAGAGGCTGTGATAAAGGCGTTTCGGGATGAGATGACGATGATCGTACACGTCGGAGCGGCATCCACGAGGGAAGCCATCGAACTCGCGCAGCATGCGGAGGCCGTCGGAGCGCATGCGATATCGGCGGTGCCCAGTGTGTATTACAGACCGTCAGAGCAGGCGATATACGAGCATTGGACCGCGATTATAAATGAAACGAGCCTGCCGTTTATTATTTATAACATACCGGCATTTACGGGCTATGATCTGAGCATGGAGTTGTTCGGACGGATGATCGAGCTACCGCGTGTAGTAGGTATCAAGAATTCATCGATGAACAGCTATCAGATACAACGCTTTAAGCGTGCGGGCGGGGGAAATTTCATTGTATACAACGGCCCCGACGAACAATACCTGTCCGGCAGGATCGCTGGTGCAGACGGCGGCATAGGCGGTACATACGGAGCGATGGCGAGGCTGTTTGTGCAAATGGAGGTGTTATATACGCAAGGGAGGCTTGAACAGGCACAGCGTATACAGGTATTTATAAACGAGTGTATAGAGAAATGCCTCGAGACGCGAAACCTCTACGCGGCCATGAAGGAGATCATGAGATTAGACGGCGTAGACATTGGATCGGTTAGGATGCCTTTTTTAGCGTTGTCAGACGAGGATAAAGAGGAAATGAAAAAGCTGTATAACATTATCAAAGCGTTCAATGTCGAGTGAGTGGGTGAATAAATGGATGCTATGCAGCTTTTGATAGATCACTATAAAAAGAATAAGAGGCCGAACTGGTCAATCCTTGTGAGTCCTGATGAAGGAATTGTTTGTAATAAAGCGAATGGATAAGAGGTTTCAACAAGAAATAGTATGTAAGAGGTGAAAATATTAAAGTTACAGTTAATCTAATTACAATAGCTCGAATTCTTGGAGCGTGTTTATTATTGATAATAAGACCGATGACGGGACAATTTTATATTGTCTATGTCTTATGCGGAGCAAGTGATATTTTAGATGGGTTTTTAGCTAGAAAATTTAATGTTGCAAGTAGGCTTGGGGCAACACTTGACAGTATTGCAGATTTTGTATTTGTTGTCATAATGTTAATATTGTTTATCCCAATAATTGATTGGGATACATGGATAATAATTTGGGTCATACTGATTGCTTTTGTTCGTTTACTATCACTTGCGGTTGGCGTTATCAAATTTCATGCCGTAGCTTTTCTACACACATATACAAATAAAGCTACGGGCGTTATATTGTTTTTAGTTCCGATTTTATATAAATTTGAAGATTTTCAAATAACAGCTGTTATTGTTTGCAGTATCGCAAGTTTATCAGCTCTTGAAGAATTATTGATTTTTTTAAAATCAAAACATCTGAACAGAGATGTGCACAGTATCTTTAGTAAAAATAAATTATCCCGAATATATTAGAATTCTCGTCGTCTGCGTAGTGGAGAAGGTACATATTGAGTTAATATGTGGTTCTAGGTTGAAAGCCAAGCAAAGACCGATACTTTGCCTAAATTTCATCCACAAATACATAGAGCTTCGAATAAACTTGAAAAACATATGTTTATTTTAGACGGTGCTGAGTATGCGCGTAAAAAATGGCGACGAACTGTATTCACCGGAGTTTGTAAATAGAATTGTAAATGGAATGTTATTTACATTGTTTATATCTCTAATTATACCAGTGATTATTTTACAACCTTTGTTTGCAATATAATACACCAAAAGCAAAGAACGGCTATGAAGTTTATAGTATGCTTACAGCCAGGAGGTGAGATTGTGGATTGGCAATTATGTATGAACAAAGCGATTGATTACATTGAGAGCAGCCTGTCTGAAGAGATTGATTACTCCAAAGCGGCCCAGTTTATGAATTGCTCGGTGTGGGAGTTTCAACGCATTTTTTCTTTTATGGCGCAAGTCCCGTTGTCGGAATATATCAGGCGGCGGAGGCTGACTCTTGCGGCTCATGATATTCAAGTAAATCAGGACAAAGTTGTTGAAGTTGCCTTGCGTTACGGCTATGATTCACCGGCTTCATTTTCACGAGCTTTTAGTCAATTGCATGGCACAACGCCCAAGTCAGCGCGCGATGAGGGTATAACGCTAAAAGTCTTTCCTCGTCTTGCTTTCCAATTCATACTTAAAGGAGTAGAGCCGATGGATTACAAGATTGTACAAAAAGAGGCGTTCAAAGTTATTGGCATCACGAAGTGCTTCACGACTGATGTGGGTGTTCACAATGGAGGTATCGGCGCATTTTGGCATGAATGGAACACTAAAAAGATGTTTGAAACATTTAGTGGCAAGTATGCCAAAGGTGATGCCCATGATATGTGTGTTTCAACACCGACGGAGAAAGCGGATGAGTTTCATTATACAATAGGGTTCCTATATAATGGTGCGGAGAACACAGATGGATTGGACATTGTAACCGTTCCCGGTGGCAATTATGTTGTTTTTAACATTCCCGAGGAATACAAGACAAATGTGGGAAGTTTTATGGAGCGATGCATCACGGAATATTTGCCCGCCACAGGTTATGAGCTTAGTGGGGTCGATGCGGAATATTTTACAGATGCTAAATGCGAAGCATGGTTTCTGGTTAAATGATTTTCAAACACACAAGATAAACATAAAAAGGGGAAGAAAATGAGAGTTTTTAATCGTCCGTTTGATGAATTACAAAAAGACTTTCAAAAAATGTTGGCATTCCTAATTGATGATTACGCTGATAAACAAGACCATTATGTGTGGTCGGCAACAAGATTAGGCGGTTGGGTAAGTAGTTTGGCATCCGGATACGGACATTTCTTTCAGAGCTGTATGAGAGACAACACCCAATTATGGTTTAACAACATTGAGGAATTAGTGGGATTCGCTATTTCCGAAAATGGAAATGCAGCGTTTTATGTGTTAGTAAAGAGGGGACATGAGTTTTTATACGGCGAAATCATTGAATGGGTCAAGGCAAATTGGAATAACAAGAAGGGGGTATTAAACACCGTCGTAGATGAAAGCCATCATATTTTAATGCACTCCCTTGAAAAAGCCGGATTTAAAAAAGGAAATGTCGAGGAAGTCTCGAGACAGTATGATTTGCCTAATATGGATTTATCAGTCCCTATTTTACCCAAAGGCATTGTAATTAAGGATATGTTTACTTCCCCTAATGAATACGGTATTAGGCTTTTACGCAACCATGCTTTTGGCGGCAGGAATGAAGTTTCTGATTTCGATATAGCAAGGCAGAGGGCATCCAATGAAAGCCCATTTTATTTCCCGCATCTTGATATCTATGCCCAAAGCCATGATGATGTAGTTGTATCGGGTTGTGTCGGTTTAGTAGACTTTAAAAATAATTATGCGGAAATCGAAGTAGTCTGTACGCATACATTGGCGGTTCCAGTGAAGCCGCAATTAATCTATATGGAAAATTCGAATTTACAGTTTGTAGAAACTGGCTTGGCTTTACATTATAAATTCAAAATAAAGCATAAGCGCAAGATTTTACGTAAGAAAAATAAAATACCGAAGTATAGCAAAGCCGCCAAGAATTTTGGCGGCTGTTTTTTGTCAAAAACGTTTAGCACTACTTTGGAAATAGCTTGATCTATGCGGATACTCGATTGCACTTTCGGACAAAAATTGGACTTTCGCACAAATACATACATATAAGGCAAAATGCCTTGTATAATACAAAGGTCTTGTATAATATAAATGCAGTGTTCGTGAATGGAAGAAAAAACAGTGTGGGCTTTGGTTGGAGACGACGTTGCAAGATGCTTGGTGAAACCAGAGATTTTATATTTTTTGTGAGAAAGGAGGATGGGACAATGAAAGAAAAAAACATGATCATAATAAGCATTATCATAGGATTAGTAACTATTGCATTACCTATTCTTAATGCATTAGGCCTTTTTGGCACTAAATTACCTTCCTACATGTTTGTATCTCCTGCTGTTTTATGGTGTGTCATAATTTTACCTGCTTTGGCGCGCAAAAAAAATAATTCAGACAAAAAATAAAGAATAACTGAAAGTTAGTTAGTATTACTATGTTCTTGCTAATACCAGCCATCCTGTTGCAATTGTACTTGTTGGTATGCAGATTGCTATTGTTATCGCAGGAATTGTGCTCGTATTTAAAAATAGGAAAAGAAATGGAGGAAAGTACGACTTATCACCTTTTGTGTCTTAAATACAAAAGGTGATTTTTGGGTGAACAAATATTAGGAGGCAACGTTTACATGAATTACACAGGACAAAACAAGTTGGAACTATTTGCGGAAAGCACGCAAGTCCTTAAAAACAAATTGTTTGCAAAACACTCTGACAAAGCGGTTATCTGCACTTCTGTACGCGCAGGTGGGTAAAACGGTTGATTGCGAAGCAATCCGGCAATGCCACGATTTGATTAAACAGAACACCGGGGTGTTTTCTACATTTCGGGGGAATATGGCATTATCCATGGCGACGATGCTCTCGTTGTCTTCCAATCCGCAGGAGGTATTTAACGAAACGCTGAAAGTATATGATTTGTTGAAAGGTGTAAAGTTCCACGCTTCCGATTATCTTGTATTTGCCGCTTATCATGTTTCGGCACACTCCGATGCTGCCAATTATGAAAATGTCATAACCCGCGCACGTGGCTTCTACGATGGAATGAAAGCTCAACATTTCTTCCTCACTGGGGAAGATGACTATATTTTCGCAGCAATGTTGGGGCTTATCGACCTGGAGGTTTCGGCGGGAGTGGAGCGTATCGAGCAACTTCACAGCCGATAAAAGGGCGAGTTTTGGGATAAAAACAGCGTTCAGACTTTGGCTCAGGTGTTGGTGCTTGGTGGTTCTGATGATAGTGTTGCCAATCGCGTTCTTGGACTGCGGGGGCATCCTCGTAGACTTCGTAGCGGGACAGTCTATAGTAAATTGGATTTTCCGAGGAAGATTCGCGATATAATCGGAACCTTTATAGCCGATATTACTATACTGACTCTATACTGACGTTTTGTTCGTATGGGGGATAGTATGCCTGGCTTAAGCGCAAAGATTTTGGCGGGATATTGGTTCGAATGGAATCCGAGGGTTGATTTGGCCGCTATACCAGTAGGTTATGACCCGATATGTATCGCGTTTATAGAAGATGTGGACGATGGGGTGCCGATATTTAATCTACACACCATTTCGGATGAGGAGTTTATATCCGCGGTTGAGTTCCTGAAATTACAGGGCCGATCCGTGCTCATTTCAATAGGGGGTGCGCACGGTTATGTCGTGGTGCAGCAGGATGAAGTTGAGATCTTCGTGCAGGGGATGATTGAGATCATAGACCGATACGGTTTTTCGGGTATCGATCTGGATCTTGAGGGAAAGGCGATATATGCGTCCGATAATCCGACCTCTATACCTGAGGCCATCAGGCGTATAAAGGATCACTATGCTGCGCGGGGCAAGGACTGCGTTATAACGATGGCACCGGAATTCATCGATTTGCGTGGGGAAGAGGGATTATATAGGCCATACGTAGAAGGGCTTGAAGGGTATTATGACATCGTCTTCCCGCAATATTATAACCAAGGCAACGATGGCATATGGTCTGATGAGTATCACATGTATCTGTCCCAGAGCGATAATGAACACAAGGCCGAGTTCTTGTATACGCTTACACATGCGATAGTGACCGGTACGCAAAACTACATCCAAATACCGGCTGATAAATTCGCGATAGGCTTACCTGCAACCCCCATTTCGGCATTAAATGGATATGTCGAAAACCCTGAGGATGTAGCATGGGCGCTGGCCCGGCTTGCGGACGAGGGCAATGATATACGTGGGCTCATGACATGGTCGATCAATCAGGATGCCGAGTACGGCTATGAATTCTTGGATAATTATTTGTATGTGGTGTACAAATAAAAACCCTCCGGTCGAATACGACGGGAGGGGTTTGCATTATTACTTACTCAGTTCAACGACGGTGCTTTTGTTCATCTTCTTTAGACGGTTGTACTCGAATTCTATCCTGCGCTCTCTGCTCTCTTTGAGGTAGGCGGCTATGCCGTTCTTGAATGAGGGTTTTGCGAAGCGAATAATCCGCACCAACAACCTAACGCCCCAAAAAAACATTAGCGTTAATGCAAAGGCAAGCCTTTCTTCTTCGTGATAAATAAAAACAACAATTATCATGCAGCTCAGCAGCAGACAGAAATCCAACACTTGACCGATAAGGTTACGCTTGATATTCACTCGGCGCTTTGCTAGATCCAGTATAGCCTTGTCATCCAGGCTTTCGACCTTGGCCACATCCTCTTTTACAGTGGATTCGTTTATGACAGCTTCCATAACAATAGCGTCCGTGCGATTAGGCGTTAATACCTCAGCAGGTTCAGAAAATACACAATCCATATCGTTATCCTCCTCCGGCTGCAAGATCATGATGGTGTCGGAGGCGATCCACGTTGCCCTATGCTTTTTAGCAAGCTGACGGGCTCGCTTGTTATATGTAGATTTTAATAACGCACCGTCTTGATCCACAACCTTTATATTTTTTTGTATATGATCACCTCGATATTCTGTTTTTTGTGATGGGTGCCTTCCCCCGCAGTTCGTTTTTTATAATGGGTGTCTCCCCCGCTGCAGGATTATTTTACCATAGGTCGTGGTTTAAATGCAAATGCTAAGGAAGGATCATATGAAGTTTTCTATGTTTACTCGATCTGTTCGTCGATGGTCTCAATGATTTCGAAGAGGTTGTTTATACTACGCCCGGAACGTACCATGTCCTTGAGTATAACTTTGAGCCGCGTTAGCGATATCCGCTCCGGTATTACACCCTCTATACAAAACGGCAGCTCTGTGCGTAGCTGCTCGACAAGTAACTTGACCATATGGCGATTAATTAATCCGGCCAAATCCTCTTGTATTGAGGACTTGAGCGTATCCATAAGCCGATCCTGTATCTCTGTGGACTGGGCCGCATTATCTGGGTCTCCGATGTCAAAATGCATGTCATTACGCAGACGACCGAGCAGGTATATGTGTACCTGATTGTCCCCGAGCTCTTCCACATCACGGATGCGTATCGCGGGCAGCAGTACGCCGCTTTCTTTAAGCACGGCGCTCCTCAGTGCGGCCACGCGTTTTAGAAAGCACTCGGTAATAAACGGTATGAGCCCTGAACCGAATTGCATATCGATCATGGTATGCGTGAGTGTGTAATCGCTGAGCGGATTGGAGGAGGCAATGTCGTAGAGTGTCTTGTTGCGCGCGGGCAAGTCGGCCCTACCCAGTAAGAAATCCGTTGGTACGCCGAGGATGTCGGATAAGTCGATTAATAAATCGATGTCCGGCAAGCCGAGAGCACGCTCCCATTTGGAGACAGCTTGCGCGGAAACCCCAAGCCGTACTGATAACTCCTCCTGTGTGAAGCCCTTTTCTTTTCGTGCGGCCGCGATGCGGTTCGCGGTTGTGTTCATGTCGATCATGAAAAACACATCCCTTCTGAGGAACAGTCTACAGCAAGGTATGATGGATATACAGATATCCGTGGTTTATCTGGGAATAAACGTATAACGCAACGGACGCGGCCTCATTTCCCACTCGGTCAGTTCGGGTGACCAATACCCCACCCATGCTTTTGTCTCTGGGTAGTCCGGGTGTTCCGGGTTCATCATGACCTCTCGAAAATCAACAAACCCCGTTACCCCGCCGACATCTTCAGGCGGTGTTTGTCCGCTCACTTCAAGCAGGTACGGTGATTCCTCGTTATGCTCATTGATCTCACGTACAAGTGTTATCTCGTGCTCCCAATTGTCACCCATATCATAGGTATAGATGATGCATTTGTTTTGAGGAAAGTACTCTGACAGCTTGTGGTTGTCCATCAAGATCGCGCGGCCATCGAACTCAATTATATCCTCGCTTGCAACTAGATGTGCCACCGGATCACGTTTCTTTTCATTAAACACGGCAAAGTCGTACAAGTGGCACCTTTTCCAACTAAAAACATCCTGCAAAACCCCATGAAGCTGTGTAAATTCTATGTCTGCCGGAACCATCAAACGCCGCACGGCTTTATAAACATCCAGATCAAGCGTTACACTCAACTCAAACGCGCGATATTTATAAACGGGTTTCCCGGCAAGTGACGACATCATCTCTAACATTTTTTCACGAGGAATATAGCTGTCATCCTTGCTGTAGTTGACAGGATTATTGCTTATTGTGCGTCCAAAGGTATCATTGTACTGTATTTTCCCGCCGCTCTTGTTCACATATCTACCAACGACGTATGCCGCATCTAACCCCTGCCGATTGATCACGGCCGTCATTTTTCGATCATGATTTGCGGTAAATACGATCTCGCCTGCTTTCTTAAAATACTCATCGATGACTTCTTCGTTGACATTAAGGGAAAGCAAAGTGTTACGGATCGCCGCCTCCATTTTTTTTGCGATATCCTTAAACATCTTGCCTTTAACGCCATAGATCAAAACAGTGAAACGCGTGGCATTATTAACCATCACGATCATGTCCTCTTTGCGGCGTTGAAACGTATTTGTCCAGTTTGCAGTCCAAGAAAACATGGGATCTAGATCTTCATTTGCAGACGAGGGTTTTATACCGATCGCATCCGCTAATTTTTTTGTAAGTGCTATTTGCATGGGCGCACCTCATCTGAATTGTTTAGCCTTTTCTCTGCCTTGCTCAAAAACTTTCCCTCATCAACGATCATCCTCGTATGCGCTCCGTTACCGATCTCACCCGCTTCGTCATCTGCGGTAATGTCAAATTCGATCTTTCGGCCGCTGATGGATGAAATGGTTGCGGTGGCGGTGACTGTCGAACCAATGGGGCTTGCGGCAGTGTGTGAGACATTGATGCTCGTGCCGACTGAGGTCTGACCTGGCTCCAAACCGGCGGCTATGGCTTTGCAAGCCGCTTTTTCCATCAAGGCGATCATCATAGGTGTAGCGAAAACATCAGCACTTCCACTACCAACGACGCGGGCTGTTTCGCGCTCGCTTACAACCATGCTCACAGATCCTGTTTTACCGAGAACTATCTCGGTTTCCTCGATACCCTTCTCAATTTTGTTCATTGGATACCCTCCCTTGGATTTCACTTCAAATGTGTGTTAATAAACTCCATAATAGCGGTCACCGCAATATCCTGTTGTTCCTCAGTGCTAATTGTTGCATCGGGGTCGCCCTTTTGCCTGCCATAATTGCCAAACTGTGCGTGGTTACCGCCTTCAATGACCACGATATTTTCGGTGTAGTTTATATTCTTTTCAAGATTGGAGTTGAACGTGCCGTATACGGTCAATGCATCTTTAGCTGAATAATCACCATAAATATAAGCTCCGAGCAAAATGAGCCCCTTAACCGCTTCCTTGTGTTTGGAGGCATAACTGCTTGCCATAGCTCCGCCCATAGAGTGCCCGCCTATATACCAGTTTTTAATATCGGGTAGTTTATCAAATACCTTATCGGCCGCGTTTACATCAAAGATAGCCATATTAAAAGGCATTTTTACAAGCACACATGTGATGCCGTTTTGTTTAAGCTTTTCTAAAATCGGCAGATATGCGATAGCTTCAACCTTTGCGCCGGGATAGAAGATCAAGGCGGTGTCAGTCGGATAAGAGGGCGAAAGGATAGTTAAGTTATCCTCTATCCGTATATCGCTGTTTCCGCTCATCACGGCTACAGCTGTCTCATCGGCTTTGTAATAATCGGAAACGTAGACGTAAAACCCAACAGTCAATACAACAAGTAAGGCCGCAAGCGATATAAGACTTATTTTTAACCATAGTCTGTTTTTGTGGTTCCTCATAATTTGCCTCCGCTAACGAATAATCAAATGCACAATCAATGCGCAAGAAAACATTGCCAAAAATCCTGAAATCATAAAGCCCAATGCCTTTGAGTAGCCCTTAGGTGTGATTTTACCACTGGCATCGAGCCGCTTAACAATAGGGTGCAATCGCCAAAAATATGTAGCGATAGATAAAATCATTACAACAACTGCAAATGTCTTTGTCGTTTCGCTTCCGGTGAAAAGCACAACCAAAAGCAGAACAATGAAAATTAACTTTGTTCCTGCCACCCAATTTGCCATATATCTTGCAAAAAGATGAGTATTGTCATCTCTTTTTGAGTTTTCCCACTCATCAAAGACAGCCACACCATTACCAAGCCTTGAATCTGGGGCGAAGTACAGGATACAGACATTGGCAGTTTCCATAATCACAAAAATAATCATTGCTATATCCAGGATATTCAATGTTGCTATCCCTCCCTAAAAATCAATTTTTGAATAATCGCTTACCTATATTCATCCCTATTTATCGCATACTCAAGGCGATCCTTCATCACACCGTCGTGATATTGTGCGCCGATCTTCTCGGCTTCTTTGCGGAAGCCGACCTTTTCCATGACCCTGCGGCTCGGAACGTTGTCGCTGTAACACGCGGTTGTCACGCGAACGCAATTATCCTGTGTAAATGCGTAATCGAGCGCTTTCTTAGCCGCTTCGGTCGTATATCCGTTATTGTGATGCTCGGGCAGAATAAAATACCCCAAGTGAACAACCTTGCCGAGAGGGGTATCGGCTGTGATCGTATAGCCGACTTGACCGATGTATGAGCCGGTTTCCTTGTGCTCTATGCCAAAGTATCGCCCATCCGCGTTCGAGATGGCGTACTTTAGATTGTCATATGTGCCGGATATGTCATTGGTCGCTATATCGTCGAGGAAGTACATGGCCTTTTTATCGGACATCATCCTGTGTAGATTATTGAGGTCCGAGTATTCCATGCTGCGCAGGATCAAGCGATCGGTTTCCAGCCTGGTCGGCGCGTGCTCTCTTGGTAACACATCACCGGGCTCGGATATGAGCTTGACCTTTAGCAGGCGCTTCGTCAGATACTCCATGCCATTACCGATTGTCGTGCGTGGGTGTTCGTATACATCCTCACCGATACGGATGTCCTCGTCGATTTGATATAAGTAACCGTAAGCCATGCCGTTATGAATGATCGTACCGTCGTCCTCGAGGCACAGAAAGCTCGGCTTATGCGAAAATGCCACCGCTAACCGTTTCACCTGTGTGATCGTGCTGCCGATATTTAGCGTATCAAATACCTTATCTGAGCCGTGATACCACAATAATGTTGATGGGGTATCGAGCAGCTTTTTATCCCGATAAACAAGATCAGGCCTTGCTGTAAACCCAACACGATCCCAAAATGCGTTACCGATATCGTTATCGGCAAACGCAACGAGACAAACCTTCGCAATGCCGAGGTCGCGTAACGCATCGTTAGCTGCATCCACGAGCGCCTTGCCGATGCCGTTCATGCGTTCCGATACGGCGACGGCTGTATGATAAATAAAACCCCGGCGTGCGTTATGCCCGCAGAGTATCACGCCTACGATACCACAATCCCTCTCAGCGACAAAGCTCGTACCGGGATTATGCGAAAGAAAGTCCCGTATCCCGTCATATGAATCATCGTAACCATTCAGGCCCATGCCCGGGGTCTCACGCCACAAAGCCAATACCTCATCATAGTCGCCTATTACCATATTCCTTATTCGTATACGATCCTCCATCCCCATAACCCCCTCATAAAAGTCTTCCCAAATCCGAGCAAATCCGTTCTTATCCGTGCCCATCCGTGGTAATGTTTTGCCTATCCTATATCAACCGTAAAATATCCCGTATCGCATAACTGATCCCATCACTGTTATTGTCCGTAGTCACGTATTTAGCGCAACGCTTGACATCCTTGGATGCGTTACCCATCGCGACGCTATGCTCATACGCAGACAGCATTTCTATATCGTTGATATCATCGCCAAAGACCGCGATCTCTTTAGGCTCTATCCCGAGCATGGCACGCAGCCGCTCGATGCCCTGTAGCTTGTTAACCCCGTTACCCATTATCTGAATGACCTTGCCGCTATCCGTGAGATATAGCTGAGCCTTGCCAGCGCATAAGGCATCGAGTGCAGCCATGAGTGCGCTGTCTAATACGGTCGTCGAATCCACGAGGTCGGCGTAGAAGATGAGTATCTTAACGCTATGAAAGCCTAACGTCTCGGGTAAATAAAGGGTCTTGCCGTCCGGTATGCCCCAAGTCACGGGATTTTTGAGTGGGAAACGGAATGCGTGGTACTCATCTTCCATTTGCAGAGAGATGTTCAGCCCATCATATCCGTTTACAAGATCAATAGCACCCCGGACGACATCTTCTGAGACAAAGGTATATGACTTTTGCCCACCAGATATCACGCAGCCGCCGTTATAGAACGATCCGCCGTCCAACAGATCTCGGATGTCGTCAAACCATGCGAACCGACTCTGCAAAAGCGGAGCGCGTGCAGTCGCTATAAATAAACGCAATCCGGCGGCTTTGCATAAGCGGAGGGTTTCCAACGTGGCGGGCGATATTGTTTTTTCGTCGGTCAGCAGCGTGCCATCCAGATCAAAGAAAAGCGCAGTTACAGTGCTGGAGCATGACGGTAAGGTTAGAGAAACAGGAAACTCCGGAATCGGGCACAGCCATTTATCAAAATCCATATGTAAAAACGCATCAATAGCACGAGCGGCTTCCGTGTCCGCAGTCGAAACACGTCTGAGGCCCTGCGCAGACGAGATCAGGGGATCGATGTAACGCCGTTTGGCGGAGATATTTACTGCGTATCGGTCTCTTGGTTTATATTTCGGGATGTCTATCGTACTCATCTGCGTATATGAATGCCATAACGCCTGCGTGCGCTCATCGGCATTTAGCTTATCTATAACACGTGTTTCGGTTGTATACAGATCCGAAACAGTCAGCAAGCCCAGATCTATCGCATACCGGATGATGTCGGCCAAGAGCTGCATAGACATTCGGTCCTCGTCCGAGACATACCAATATGAGTTGTCGAGGGCTGCAGAGGTAAACAACAACGCTGCATCCGTGTTGGCAAAGCCGATCTCCTCTGCACCGTGTTCGTTACGCATCACACGTAGATCACCGTATATCCGCTTTACCGCATCGAGGTCGAGCAAGCCCCTGTTATATGCATTTCCAAGTGTATACTCGAGACGGTCCGCCGAGAGCATCGGGGTATCGTTATCGGCGATCGGAAATAGGTGATAGTCGCAGACATCCGAGGCGCTTAATCCATATTCCCGCAGGATATCTGTGATCTCCGTTGACTGAGCGATGAACTCAAGGGTTTTATCCTCGGTGCTTTCCTGAGAGATATGGTCGCCGTTTAGAAAGTCTATAACATGCGCGAAGGCCGGTGTGGCGATATCATGAAACAAGCCAGCGATGGACTGACGTACATCCTCGGTGAAATGCCAAATAATCTGTGCTACATAGATGCTGTGCGTCCAACGGGTATAACGGAACCGCTGTGAACCGTAATCCAGTAAGCCTGTGTATTCGCAGCCGCAGTTCATGCCGACATCGGCGAGACGACGCATAGCGGGTGTATCAGCAAGGCGCCGGATAAACCCGGGCGGCTCCGCACAATATTTGGGGTCATAGACCGAAAGGCTGTGATTTGCTATATCGTCTATTATCCATCGGACAGCCTCGAAAACGTTATCGGCGACATTCGTGGCCACCGCATCGGCCCAGGTGTGCCGGAATTCGTTGAGACTGCCGCGGCCTACTCCGGTGAGTACGAGCACGGACTTTGCGCCGGTGTTTTTGGCCAAAAGCATATCGGACTTACCCATGTCGCCGACCACATATATCTGCGATGGGTCTATAGAAAAATCCCGTTTGGCCCATTCGATCATACCGGGTAGAGGCTTTTTGCATGTACACGTATCCGACTCCCCATGCGGGCAGCAATATGCCGCGTCGAAACGTGCACCCGACTTAGCCAGCTCTTGTTTAATATACTCGAGCCTGGTGTTATATTCGTCCATTGTAAATAGACCATTGGCGATATGGCTTTGGTTGGTGATGCCAATCGCGAGTACACCGTTGTCATTGAGTTTTTTGATAGCGTCTGCGGAAAACGGGAATAGCTTGAGCGTGCGTATGTCGTCTGTGCCGCCGCCGCCCAATGTGCCTTGAAAGTCCAAGAATACAGCAGGTTTCTTCATTTTTGCCTCCTATTCACGAAAGTCAACTCAACGAAAGTCAACAGATATGCGGCGTGTTCAGCGGAAACACCCTCGGCTAGCCTCGCGGCCGCGATGACCGGAGCCCGGCGCATGATCTCATCCACCGAAAAGCCACTGCATTTCGCATATAAATCAAGATACATAGTCGCTAATTCTTTAAAGCCTTGGGAATAAAGGATATAGGAGCGGCATACATCCGCGCACGGATCCCCTAATGATGCGTCGACCCAATCGATGACATATGCCTTGTTGTAATCGTCGACGATGATATTGTCGATGTGAAAATCTCCGTGGCATAGGGCCGCGTCGTAAAGAAGGCCATGCAATGTGTCCAAGAGTTCATGTTTTGTGGCACCGTCCAATGGATCTGCCGCCTGTATCTGCCTTGTGAGCTTTGCGGACATGGTTTCAATGCCGGTTAAGGTAGTATCTACGGCTATGCTGTGCATGCCGCGATGCAGATCGACAGATATGCCCATGTAATACTCGGTCCTTGATGGATCCTCACGCATCAGCTCGCCGATGGTGTGGCCTTTTATATATTCCATGACAATAGCCTGCTTGCCATCGATGTATGTCACATCGTAAACCTCGGGCACAGGCAGACCACTCGCATGGGCGATACGATGCTTACTTGCCTCATACAGCGCCTCGCCGTCCGGCAATCGCTTGTCAAAGACCTTTATAATACGGTCATCGTACAGATATACCGCCGCTGTGTTGCCTATCGCAATGGGGTTATCTAATCGCATATGCATACTCTCAATCTATTTAGGCTGTTTCTTATGCCGTCATTGTCCGACTTGATTTCCAAGGCACCAAAGATGTCCGGCACATCCACGAAGTGCTTTAGCAGCCTTTCAAAGTCCACCGTGCCGTGTCCGGCCGGCAGGTGCGTACCGGCTCTGAACTCCGCACCTTGCAACGCGTCGCTGATATGTAGGGCCTTTACATTCCTGTTGCCGAAACACTCGATGATCCGCTCCTCAGAATAGCGGTCGTAATAGTTATGGGAGATGTCGATCAATATACCCAAGTCCGGATGTCTGTCGGTAAAGCTTGTGAAAGCATCAAAACCGTCAAACAGGAAATAAGTGCCGCTCACATGCGTTTCAAGCGACAGGGAAATGCCGCTGTGTAAAGCCTCTTCCAGCCATTTAGTGATGATTTTATCGAAGTAGTGTAGGCTTTGGCTGCGCTCGTCGGAGGTCAGACCGTTTGCATATGGCGGATGCACGGAAAGGTCATGCATGCCATGCTTTACGGCGATATCTAATGCATGAGTGATCTCGGTGTCGTATGATGTATAATCATGCTCGCTGACAATCCTCCCGCCGCCTAAGTGCAATGTGAGCTTGAAATCATGGAAATACGTAGGGATTTCCTTTAAATCGAGCCCGAAGCCTCTGTATAGCGAAGGGGTAAGGTGAATCCCTTCAAAGCCGTAATCTGTAGCGCAATCATAAATGAATTGCCAGCGTGCGGCTGAGCCGTTGATAGCCTTGAGCTTATCGACATTTTCAAAGCCTATTTCGTCCATCGCAAAGTACATCTGCCAAATCCCCCATATATAAAATTAAAGCCATGTTGCATCGGGCCCGGCCTGATTCACATGGCTTTGTTATAAGTGCTAGACATTACTGCCATATTCAAAAAGCCGCCAAAACACGTTGGACGGCTTGTAGATACTCGTAATATGTATTGCAAAATAAAAATGCCCGAGGCCGGACTCGAACCGGCACGAGGTTGCCCCCGAAGG
>CAZUNC010000017.1:0-21819 GCA_964621475.1 uncultured Defluviitaleaceae bacterium
CAATGCGGTATTAACTACAATACGGTAAAACCATGTGCGCATAGCATTTTCATTTTGCAAACGTTTATATTGTTTTATCGCCTTGTATATTGATTCCTGCACGATATCTAAAGCGTCGTCACGATGCCTTACATATCCATATGCGAGCCGATATATACGTTCCTTGTTTTCTTCTATATACCTCTCAAATGACTTATCCAATCCATCACCTCGCTGTTTCTCCCCCATTCATTGCTTACATCCTATAGACGCATATGACTATATAAAAAGTTTGCACAGGTTGTGCGGGAAATATAAAAGACCAGGTGTAATCCCGGTCATCTAATGTGTTTATATTGTGTTATCAATTTATCAAGAAGACGTCTGACATGGCTTCTTTTATCCTGTGTCAGTGTAATACCGGCCAGGTTTGCAATGCGTTCGGCTACCTCATAGATAGCCATGCTGTCCGTATCGACGCGCATATCGCAGATATCGGTAGTAAACGCCTTTATACATCGGTCGATCTGAAGCTCAGGCCACGAGTTTTTACGTTCGAACCTACTGCTGAGCCGCTTGATTATGGTTTCCTTGCTCGCAAACAAGATGAAATGCTTCATGGTATATCGTTTAGAGAGTCCCCCGACCAGCTCGTCGAAATATTGTCTGTTCGTTATGGTCATAGGGACGATTATAATCCCGTCATAATGCTCCGCGATATAGCTGAGCATTTCCAGATTGAACCGTCTCCACATAGGATAATTCTGATAATCACCATTATCGAGGCGTTTGACCGGCTCCGGTACATTCCGTCTGATGAATGCGCCTGCATTCTCCGGATCATATACATATGAATTTGGGATGCGCCTCTGCAGCTCATAAGCCGTTTGCGTCTTGCCGGAGCCAAACGCCCCGTTTAGCCATATGATCATCGCTTACGCGTCCTTTAGGCTCAGTATACGTTCCTCGGCCTCCGACATGAATTGATGCGTGTACAGGTTATAGTAATGCCCCTTCTTGCGAATGAGCTCTTTATGGCTGCCGCATTCGGCTATCTTGCCCTCTTTTATTACTAATATCCTGTCGCATGAGCGTATCGTCGAAAGCCTATGTGCAACGATGAAGCTCGTACGGCCCTTTAATACGATGTCCACTGCGTTTTGCAGCATCTGCTCGGTCTCTGTGTCGATCGAGGATGTCGCCTCGTCGAGCACAAATATCCTTGGATTGCCTATGATCGCACGCGCAAACGAGATCAGCTGCTTCTGACCGGCGGACAGGCGGCTACCGCCCTCCCCTACCTCGGTATCAAAGCCCTTGTCAAGCTTCATGATAAAGTCGTAGGCCTTTACGGTCTTTGCGGCAGCTACGATCTCATCCATCGTTGCGTCGAGTTTTGCATAACGGATATTATCGGTTATCGTACCCGAGAACAGATGCGGCGACTGCAATACATAGCCCAAATTTGATTGCAGCCATATCTGCGAACGCTCACGGTAATCCACGCCGTCTATATAGATCGTCCCGTTTGTGGGCTCGTAAAATCTGCACAACAGGTTCACGATCGTGCTCTTGCCCGCGCCCGTTTCACCTACGAGTGCGATCTTCTCTCCGGCCTTTACATCCAAGCAGAAATCATCCAACACGATAGTAGACTGTCCAACTGCTTCATCGGCCTTTGTATATGCGAATGTCACATGGTCAAATGTGATATCGCCGTTTATGGTAGGCCAGTTTTCTTTTTTGGGGTTGATGTTGTCGCCGTATTTTGCCACGACATCGGGTCGATCGGCGATCTCGGGTTCGGTTTCTATCAGCGACAGCGTGCGCTCGGCAGAGGCTTGCGCCGACTGGAACTCCGAAAACACCCTCGCTATTTGCTGAACGGGTTCAAAGACCTGCATGGCATAGGACAGAAACGCCGAATATGTGCCGAACGTAATCACACCGCCCGCAACATCCACGCCACCGAGCCACAGCACAAGCCCGACACCTACGGAACCGAGTGATATAACAATAGGTAAATAAATCGCCGAAATGATGGCAGCCTTTACACTGGCCTTTTCCATGCCGACCGTGAGCTGCGAAAACTCTGCGAAATTCTCAGCTTCGCGGTTCAAGGACTTGGTCGTACGTGCGCCGTTGATACCCTCGTTATATGCGCCTGTGATCTTTGAATTGATCTTTCTGACATCACGGTGGCTTTTGAGTATTACCTTTTGAAAGAATAAACTCACACCGATGAGCACAGGGAATGTGCATATCGTGATCAGCGCGAGCTTCAGATTCAGCAGTAACATCGTGATGATTACAATAATGATGATTGCGATACTCCATATCAGATCGAGCATCGCCCATGCGATGACATCACCTATGCGCTGTGCGTCCGAGGTCATGCGTGCCATGATCCAGCCTACAGGGGTCTTATCAAAATACGAGAATGAAAGCTCCTGCAGTCGGTTAAAGCCCACCTTGCGGATATGGTAAGTCACACCGCATTCAATCTTACCGGAGTTTCTGATAAATATATATATGTTCGAGGCCTGGAACAGCACGAGTGCAACATAACCCACTACAAACCACGGGAAGCCCGTGAGGTCTCCGCGTCCGATGAAATTGTCTATCGCGTAGCGGCTCATGAGCGGGAACACCGCGTCTACTGTCGCGCACAATACCATCATCAATAACAGAATAAACAATTCCTTTTTGAAAACGCTAATGAGCTTAAATATTCTAACCCAGAGCCCCGCGTCAAACTGCTTTGAATAATCTTGTTCGTCAAAATTCACGCGAGCACCTCCTCCTCAAGCGTATTTTGGATATTCCAGATACGGCTGTAGAGGCCGGGCCGCGCGATCAGCTCGCTGTGTGTACCCGCGTCCGCTATCTTGCCGTTTTCCATTACGAATATCCTGTCCGCCTCCATCAATGTCGATATACGCTGGGATATAATAAACGTCGTCGCACCGGTTCCGCCCTTTGAACGTGCGTTCTGCTTGAGAGCGGCCCTGATCTGCGCATCGGTCTCCGTATCCACCGCCGACAGCGAATCGTCAAATATCAATATATCGCTGTTCTTGATCAGCGTGCGTGTGATCGCGACACGCTGTTTCTGACCGCCCGAGAGCGTCACGCCCTTTTCGCCGACCATCGTCTCATAACCTTCTCTAAAGCCCTCGATGACATCATGCACGGATGCGGTCTTCGCGGCCTCATATATCTCCATATCCTTTACATCCGAACGTGCCATGCGCACGTTGTTTCTGATAGTTTTTGAATATAAAAACGGATCCTGCAGTACAATACCGATATGCCTGCGCAGCCATTTCTTATCTATTCGCTTGATATCTACGCCGTTTATCGTAATGCTGCCCTTTTCGTGTTCATACAGCCTCAGTAACAGATGCATGACCGATGACTTACCCGAGCCCGTCGAGCCTAAGAATGCTACGGTCTCGCCGCGCTTTACAGTCAATGTGAGCCCATTCAATACCGGATTGCTGGCCTCATATGCGAAGTGTACATCATTAAACACGATATCACCGTTCAGTTCCGGCTTTAAGGCACTCGGATCA
This sequence comes from uncultured Defluviitaleaceae bacterium, assembly GCA_964621475.1. GTDB lineage: Bacteria > Bacillota > Clostridia > Lachnospirales > WQUN01 > CAYURR01. Next base: position 3,555 of record CAZUNC010000017.1, read on the forward strand.
TTTTCCTCAAGCGGCGTATTTAAGATCTCATACACACGATCGATCGATACGGTCATCTTACCCATGTCGCTCAATATGCGCCCGAGATGACGCAACGGGAACACGAGCATGCCCTCGTAGGTCGTAAACATCAACAAATTGCCGAGCGTAAGTTGCCCCTTGACTACAAAGTATACGCCCACGAATAACACTAGCGATATCTGCAACAGGCACAGCAGGTCTGAGGTCGCCCAGAAAGCTGCCATCAAATTCACAAGCTTGTTAACGAGCAGGCGGAATTCGGAGTTTTTGTGTTCAAATTTATCGACCTCATATCGCTGCCTGCCGAATGCCCTGACAACCCTCACACCCGAGAGGTTTTCCTGCAAGACGGTTTGGAGCTCGCCCTCTTTCTCATCAACGAGTGTAAACGTCTGCGAAATCTTGCGAAAGAACACATACGAAAACACAAACACGAGCGGCATCACGATAATCGCAAGCAGCGCAAGCTTTACGTTGATGCTGAGCATTACGGCCATCGAGAGCCCGACGATGAAGAGTGTACGTATGATCTCCACGAGCTGCCCCGCAAAGAAGCGGCGTATCGTCTCAACATCGGATGTACAGCGCTGTATCAGATCACCGGTCTTTGCCTTGACATGATAGTCATATGGCAGGTTTTGCAGATGATCGTATAGGTTGTTCTTGATATCCTTTGCGATCCCTTCCGATGCCACCGCAGTCCAGCGCCCGCGCAGATATGAAAAGAAGCTGTTGACCCCGGTCGCTATCACAACACCGGTCGCGCATATCCATAGATTAGTCGCGATATTCGTGGTCCCACCGAGCGCGTCCACTAAATCGGTTATGAACCTCGGATAATTCATGGGACGCCCGCCTATGACATTATCAATCGTGAAGCTCACGACCATCGGCGCGAGCAGTGAAAACAACACCGCCAAACCCGCCGTCACAAAAGCGCCTACAAAGTAACGCTTATAACCGTTTGAAACCTTCATTAATCGTTTGAAACTTAACATATACCCTCCATCGTCTTAAACGCAGAAAAAAACCACGGGCGCGCACGTACTCCTACGAATCCACACGCATAGAAAAACCTATCCGTGCATATTCGTAAAAGCCGTGTTTGTCCGTGGTAGTATTAATTGGTAGTCTTTTTCTGCAACCCCTTTAATCAAGCGAATCCTTCCGAATAACATTCAGAGTATAATACATCATACGATATCATGCAAGCCCAAAAATATCGCCTCTACGATCCGCTCGGCTGCGTGTCCGTCCCCGTACGGGTTCGGGGTACGAGCCATTTTCTCATAGTGCTCCGCATCGGTCAGCAGTCGCGAAACCTCCGAAACGATACGGTCCGGGTCCGTACCCGCCAAAACGAGCGTGCCGGCTGTGAGGCCCTCAGGCCGCTCCGTAACGTTTCGCAGTACTACAACGGGCTTGTCCAGCCCGGGCGCTTCCTCTTGCAAGCCACCCGAATCCGTGAGCACGAGGTAAGAGCGATACATCAGATTGTGCATAGCCTGAACATCCAATGGCGGCGACACAAGATGCACACGCTCAATGCCGGACAGCTGCTCAAACACGACCTCCGACACTGCGGGGTTCATATGTACTGAGTATACGACCTCTACATCCTCGAAGGTCTTGACTATCGTCTTTACGGCCTTGAGTATGTCCAGAAGCGGTTGACCGAGGTTTTCGGTGCGGTGAGCAGTCAATGTGATCACACGCTTTGAAAAATCTACGGCTTTCATAGCTTCCTGTTCAAACACATATGTGTCCGATACGGTCGTCTTCATGCAATCCACTGCGGTATTACCGGTCACAAATATCGTATCGGCCGGAACATTTTCCTTTAACAGGTTTTGTTTTGAAAGCTCTGTGGGTGCAAAATGCAGATCCGCAAGCGCGGTGGTCAGTTTGCGGTTCATTTCCTCGGGAAACGGCTGCATCTTATCATAAGTGCGCAGACCGGCTTCTACATGCCCGACCTTTATCTTCGCGTAGAATGCCGCAAGTGACGCCGCAAAGGTCGTGGTCGTATCCCCGTGCACAAGTACGAGATCGGGTTTTTCTTTCGCAAATACCTCACCCAGGCCGTTCAATGCGACTGTAGCTACCCCGGCGAGGGTTTGCTTGTGTGTCATGATATTTAGATCATAGTCCGGTTTTATATCATAGATCGAAAGCACCTGATCAAGCTGTTGCCTATGCTGCGCGGTCACCGCGACTATCGATTCGATCTTATCACAAGCCTCCAACGCCTTTACCACGGGTGCCATCTTCGATGCCTCAGCCCTCGTTCCAAATACAGACATTACCTTCATTCTTTTATACTCCTCGCAATCTTCCAGAGTGCCACGGCGATAGCCGCTAAAAGCAGCAGCAACACAGTCGGTATCGCGCAGCTTACCAAGAACACCGTGATATCAGCCAAAACCGCAAGTGTCTTATTCACTGATTTAATAAAGCTCTCGTACATGCGCCCACCCAGGCCCTCTGATGCTACATTCAACACGACCTGCTCGACCTCGTTCACATTGACCGTTAGCGCCGAATAACTCGACAGGCTGTCGATGCGGCTCAACGAAGCTGTATAGCTCTCTATATCCGCACGTATCTCACCAAGACGTTGTTCGAGCGCCAATAGATCCTCGACCTTTGAGGTTCGCTTTATCATGTCGAGTACGCGCTCTTCCTCTATCCTACGTGTTTCCAATCGGGTCTGCATGTCATAGTATTGAGCCGATACATCCTCGGAGGACTCGACTGAGCTATTAACCTTACCGAGACCCTCGACATAACGCTTTGCCTCCGCAAACCGCTCCGCCGGTATCCTCAACATTATATTATAGTATCTGAGCGACTTGCCTTGATAACGGCTGTATTCATTCATGTCCGAGTTTTCTACGTACCCACCGAGTGCCACGGTCATCAGACGTATCTCTTCGGTAACGCTGTCAAAGCGGTCCGTTTCCATAGAGACCACGCCGTTTTGTATGATCTTGCGTTGTTTATTCTCCCTCGGCTCTTCCGGAGCGGTATATCTGCCGTTCGCCAACTCCGCTTCCTGAATTGCGGGTGCATAATCAGCCTCTCCCGCACCCGAATCCTTGAAATACCATTTCGCATTCTCCAGATCCGCTTTGATGCCCGATTCGTATTGTGCCGTTCGCTCCGGCGCGCTTGTGTCCATCATCTCGGTCGAGGCTGACTGCGGCATAGACATCACTGTGTTAGAGGATTTATTTGATGCGCAGCCTGCAGATACAAGCGCAACGGTCATCGCCAATACTACAGCAGGCAAGACCCTTGACACTACGCTATTCATTTTTATCATCATTTTCATCGGTTCTACCTCCCGATTCCCGTTCAATTTGCCTCGCCTTGCGTTTTATTACCGCTCTGACGATTGCAACGAATACCAATACCACCATCACAAACACAGCCACAGGCATAAACGCCCCAGATATAAATATCAAAAACCTCTCCATAAGTAACACGGTTGAATTCAACGACATCACAAACGCGTTTGACAGGCGTTCGGGGAAGCCCTGCTCGATCTGCTGGGCTGTTTCCTCGTAGGTCGTATACAGCGTGATATTTAATAACGGCATCTCGGACAGCTCCGCCAAATAGCGAGCCTGACCCTTGAGCCCGTCCAGCTCCTGTGAGACTACAGACAATCTGCTCTCTACAGCGGTCATATAGGATATGCTGACGCTGCCCTTTAATAACTTAAGCAGTCTGTCCTGCTCCTCGGACTTGGATTTTATACGTGCTATTGTATCCGTGTACGAGCCCGAGAGGTTCTGTGTGCCCTCATATTCGCTTACAACCCTGCCAATCGAACGCAGCATGGTCTTGGATCGTTCGTAGTCTGTTGCGTATACACGCCGCGTGTAATAGCTGCGTATGCTGCGTCTGTCCATGAAGTCCGTCGACGCATTCACATTAAAGCCGCCAAGGGCTTCAATCATCGTGTGATCCCAATTTGCAATGTCTTCGAGCTCAACCATGATCGTATAGGTCTTTTGTAGCATCGACCCATTCACAGACGACGATTGTATAGATGGCTCTATAGGTGGCACCGGCAAAATTGTCTTCGCGCTATCCGTTGTAGAATAAGCCTCTGTAGAAGCTTCCGCTACAGTAATCTCATCGGTTACAGCTACCTCACTGGCGACATCCGCCTCATCCGAGGTTATCGCTATCTCTGCGTTGTCACCCTTAAAGAACCATTTTGCATCGTTCAGATCAACTGTTTTCCCAACCCTCATGTTTGACAGTGCCGGTGCACTCTGTATGGTCAGCTCGGCCTTACGGCTGGCTGCGGTTCTGACGGAATTTATCCCTACACCGACCACACTCAGCGCAATCATCACACATACAAGTCCCGCCGCTACTAACGCAAAACGCGGCATCATCGACCTCATACGAGAGCTCTTTACGACTACCTTCACATCAAATTTTGGGGACGCCTCCGACTTTATTTCCTTAGAGAGAGCCTGTTCAAGCTCGGCTGATAGACCCTCCGGCAATGGTTCCTGCTCGATATCGTGAAGTTTGTCCAGCATTTCACTCATTTCCTCATACACCTGCCTGCATTCCGCGCATACCGCCAAATGCTCGTCGACAAGGTTCATTTCGTGCTCAGTAAGCACGCCGTCGTCATACAGCGGTATCAATTCGGTTATTTGCTCGCATAATTTTTGCATATATTCCTCCTGCGAACCTCTATCTATGTAGACGCATTATTTTCTGATTTGTTCCGAAGATATTGCTCAACTAAATCTTTTTCTCGGACAATAGCTTCTTGAGTGCGAGCCGTGCGCGCGACAGCTTCGATTTGACTGTGCCCATCTTTAGATCTGTGGCCTCGCAGAGTTCCTCATAGCTTAAGCCTTGCAGATCCCTCAATATAATTAAAGCCCGAAAGTCTTCGGGCAGTTGGTTTACAGCGTTATATACTTGAGCTTTCTTTTCCGATACGAGCAGCTCCTCCTCAGGGGTTGGGCCGCTATGTAATTCTAACCCGACATCAGTTATGTCCAATACCTCATCCTCGTGCGTGCGCTTTTTTCGCCTGAGTGCATCCAACGCGGTATTGACCGTTATCCTGCAAAGCCAAGCCTTTAGGTTCGTTTCGTCCGCACAGCTATTTAAGCTTCTGTACGCCTTTAACACGGCCTCTTGGCAGATGTCCTTTGCATCGTGGACATTGCGGGTATATTTGTATGCAATGTTATATATTAACCGCTCGTTCTCGCGGATAAATGTTAAAAATGCTTCGTTGCCGACAGACATCATAACCTCCTGTAGCCAAGAATAGCACAAATAAAAGTAACCCCAAAATGCCGGTCCTATATTTTGACACCTAGCCGTAGCTAGGTGGGTACCCGCAACACAACCTAAAGCCTTCCGCTCCTATTCGAAGGTATTGCTTCGCGGCATGACTGAGATTGTGCGATGTAGGGTTCCCGTTTTACATCTGTAGGTTCAAAATAATAGGTTGTCGAACACTTTAGGGAACTGTTCACAATTATAATCAATGATTCAAAAATCCGCAAGCGGTTTTTGTTGTAAATAGATGGGATTTCGTTTATACTCTTGAAAGCAGTCAGGAATTATTCAGAAATATATTAACTTCAGAAGGGAGGTACATCTGTGCAGGAGGCTTCAACACAGCCCGTTTCGCTGCGAGGTTGTACAAGCTATGATTACGCGCAGGTCAAATCCGCACTTGCGTTATCCGTTTCGGATATCGGCGGTTTTTCACCGTATATAAAACCCGGTGAACGCGTTTTATTAAAGGTAAACATCCTGCGAAAGGCAAGACCCGAGGAGGCCGTCACCACAAATCCCGTATTTGTAAGGGCGTTAGCCGAATTGTTAAAGGAATATGGTGCTACCGTTTTAATAGGCGATAGCCCCGGCGGTCCGTTCAACGAATCCTATCTCCGTTCCATCTACAAGCTCTCGGGCATCGAGGAGGCCGCAAGCCTATCGGGTGCCACACTCAATTTCAATTTCAACTCTATCGAGCGCTCCGTTCCCGACGGCAAGCTCGTCAAACGCCTTTCCGTTTGCGACATGTTAAATGACGTGGATAAGGTAATCTCCGTTTCCAAGCTCAAAACACATGCGATGATGACTTATACGGGCGCGGTCAAGAACCTTTTCGGCTGCATACCCGGCTTGAAAAAGATGGATTATCATCTGAATATGTCCGAGTACGATCGTTTTGCGGATATATTGATTGATATCTGTCTATGTGTCGCGCCTGTGCTGTCGTTTACTGACGGCATCGTAGCGATGGAAGGAGACGGCCCCGCTGACGGCACGCCCACACCGATGAATGTGGTCCTCGCGTCACCGTCACCGTATGCATTGGATAAGATTGCTTGCGCATTGATAGGATTGAACGTTTCGGCTGTGCCCGTGCTTAAGCAAGCCGTAACACGCGGACTATTGAGTGACGACCTATCGGATACAAAGCTAATAGGCGATCCGATGGAGAGTTTTGTAAGAAAAGACTTCAAGATGCCCAAGGAGAGTCGCCTCGGACGTTTCGCGAGCCGCGCGCCAAATTGGTTGAAACGAATATCCTTTTTCCGATCAAAACCACGCGTAGAGGCGCATTGTACGGGCTGCGGTATCTGCAGGCAGAGCTGCCCCGCGGACGCGATCATGATTCAACATCGAGCTGGATATAAACGCGCGAAGATCGACTACAGCAAATGCATACGCTGCCTGTGCTGCCATGAGTTATGCCCGCAACACGCGATGAAACTAAAGTAAAACACAATTTTTTGAGGAGGACTCTATGAGACGAGTTATTCAAGTAGAAGAACGCCCACCGCTTCAGGAAGCCCTACCGCTGAGTATACAGCACCTTTTCGCCATGTTTGGCGCTTCCGTTCTGGTACCCACGATTTTTGGCATCAATCCCGCTGTCGTATTGTTTATGAACGGTATCGGCACGCTATTGTTTATCCTGATTACAAAGGGTAAAGCCCCCGCATTCTTAGGCTCCAGCTTTTCGTATATCGGCCCCGCTCTCCTCATCATCGGCAACCCTGCACTCGGTTATCCGTACGCATTGGGTGGCTTCATCGCTTCGGGTCTCTTGTTCTGCGTATTCGCTATTATCATCTGGAAATTCGGTTCCGACTGGATCAAGCTCGTGTTGCCTCCGGCTGCCATGGGCCCTGTTATCGCACTGATCGGCCTTGAATTGGCAGGCGTTGCCGCATCATCGGGCGGTCTGATACCTGCCGAGGGCGCGTCGGTTGATCCGCTCAACGTCGTTATATTTATAGTAACGCTCGGTGTGGCTGTGTTCGGCTCCGTGTTGTTCCGCAAATTCTTCGCGGTCATCCCGATCTTAATCGCGATCATCGCCGGTTATATCACCGCTTTGATATGTGGCAAGGTCGACTTCACCGTGATGCAAAGCGCATCGCTTTTCGCTATGCCAAACTTCCAGCTACCCAAATTCGATATCAATGCGATATTGATCATCCTGCCCGCGACCTTGGTCGTGCTCTCGGAGCATATCGGGCATCAGCTCGTGACCTCAAAGGTTGTTGATCGCGACCTTATAAAGGATCCCGGTCTGCACCGCTCGATGCTCGGTGACGGTATCTCTACCGCGATCTCGGGTATGCTCGGCGCCGTACCTACGACTACATATGGCGAAAACATCGGCGTTATGGCTATAACAAAGGTGTACAGTGTATGGGTTATCGGGCTTGCGGCTATAATCTCGATAGCATTCTCGTTCATCGGTGTCATTTCGGGTGCGATACAGACGATCCCGGGTGCCGTAATGGGTGGCATCAGCTTCATATTATACGGCATGATCGCAGCCTCGGGTGTACGTTTGCTCGTCGAGTCGCAGGTCGACTACGGCAATTCGCGTAACCTGATGCTGACCTCCATAGTCTTGATCACGGGGCTGTCGGGTGTATCGGTCAATATCGGCAGCGTTCAGCTGAAGGGCATGGCACTCGCTACGGTTGTTGGTATCGTACTGAGCCTGATTTTCTATGTGCTCGAAAGAGCAAAAGTAACAAATGATTGAAATACTTGATTGGAGATATATATGACAATTTATCTTGTCGACTACGAAAATGTAAATGCTGACAGCTTTATGGGACTTGAACAACTCGACGATGACGATATCGTCGTGGTGTTCTATTCCGAACGCTGTAACAAACTACCGTTTTCGTTGCACAACCGCATCATCGCATCAAAGAAACAGATAGAATATATGGAAGCTCAGAACGGTTCTAAGAACTCATTGGATTTCCAACTCGCGACATACTTAGGCTACCTCGTCGCAAAAAATAAGGAATGCGGCTATGTAATCGTAAGCTGCGACTCGGGCTTCAACGCGCTGATAAACTTCTGGAAAAAGGAGAACGTCAGCATAGCACGCGCACGTAACCTCGCCGCAAAACCGTTAAAGGACGAGCCTATGAAGGTAGAGCCCGTTAAGCCGAGGGAGGAAATCATCCCCGTGGTAACAATTGAAGCTCCGATACCTGCGGCCGAGCCGCAGTTACCTGAGGTTCAGATCGAAGCAGAGGTTAGTTCCCCTGAAGCCACCCCCTTCCCCGAGGACCCAGCCACGGATACAGCACCGGCACCCGAGGAGAAGCCTGAGTCTCATGAAGCTCCGAAGCTCGAGCCAAAGAAGCCTCAGAACAAGAAATCTTCCAGAAAAACAAAGCCCTCCGCTCGAAAGGAAAACGACAAGGACAACGTGACCGAGCGTCTCGATCAACTGCTCTCAAACTTCCAGTCGGACATTCCGGCTGTAAAGGAATGCATCGAGAAATACAAGACCAAGCAAGGCATCAATAACGCGCTCACAAAGAAGTTCGGTTCCGAAAAAACCGGTGCTATCTATAAGGCGATAAAACCCTTGCTGTCTGAGAAAAAGGGTAGCTAAAAAAACAATGCCACGGATTTACACGGATAAAAAAGATTAACACGGATATAAACCTTTATAAGGTAGTATCCGTGTTAATCCGTAAAAAACCGCGTTAATCCGTGGTATTATTTTGTGTCTCGACGTCAAATACTTCCTTCATATCTATACTGCAACCGTCCAACACTTGGACAGGCACTGTATCCTCGTCGCCATACATGCGCAGGACATATTCTCCGTCTTTCAGTAAACAGACCTGTAGGGTGTTCGACTCAGGATCGATCAGCCAATACTCCCTTACCCCAGCGCTTTGGTATTTTTGCAGCTTTAATATCCGATCGTGGCGTGTGGAGGATTTCGATAATACCTCCACGACCATATCAGGCGCACCGTTACAGCCCCTGCGGTCTAACTTTGTTTTGTCGCATACAACGACGATATCGGGTTGGACGACCGTATCATCATTATCCCCCGCTCCGTATAAACGCACATCAAACGGAGATAGATAAACCTTGCAGATCTTACCCTTCAGAAACCTGTGCAAAATTGCATGTAGATTTCCGATGATTTCTTGGTGTACCGCTAATGGAGATGGTGACATTAGATAAGGTATACCATCAATCAGCTCATAGCGATTGTCATCATCCCATGATGCGTAGTCCGCATAGGTATAACGCTGTTCTTCTCTTAATTGCATTTATTTATAACCTCTTTCCTTGCATCCTATCTCAATCCTGCCAGTTAAACGGCAGCAGTTCCCTGAGCCTGACAACCGTATTCTCCTTGACCAATACCTCGGCTTCGGCGTTTTCATCGGCGAGCTGGCTGATGAATTCCCTGCAGCGTCCGCACGGCGGCAGCACCTTGCCGTCCCAGTCCACGGCTACCATTTTTTTGACGATGTGCTCACCGGCTGTGATCATAGTCCCTGCTGCGGCGTGTTCTGCACAGAAGCCCATCGACGACGATGTATCTATGCACACACCCACATATATGTTTCCACCTTCCGTCAGCAGTGCGGCCCCAACCCCGCCCGATGACGCGGATTCAGATAGCTTCCACGGATTAAGCACAGCCTTAGCGCGTTTATACAGCTCGTCAAAGCTAATATCCGGAGCAGCCTGTGGCGTTGCTTCCTTCATGAAATATGCATACAGCTCATCTACGTTATTGTATATCGTTACGGGCTTGTCAAATCGTTTATATTCCTGTAAATACTCATCCATCGCATCCAAGAACGCAGCCTTGAATTTTCCGAGATCGTCCGCATCGAAATCTTTGAGCAGGTCGAAGGCTTTAGTTCCGAACATCGCACGCATCTCGTCGAGATAGTTCTGCGCACCGAGCGCAGCCTGGAACGCGTATTGCTTATCATCCAACGAAGTACTCGCGAGCACCTTGTTCCGGCAGTTGCTCCATAATTCCTCATATGTGCCCGTCAGGTTATCATATGTAGGCTCCGGCTTTTGCACAAATTGGTCCTTCATTTTTCCATGAAGATCTATAGTAGCCCCTAATATGCATTTGGCTGTGACCCGTAGCTCATCCAACGTCTTTGCATTTATTATCGCCATGTATTTATCCATAAAACCCTCGGGCTTATGCTCGCACCTAGTTAATTCCTCAGGATAATGCTTTATGCCTCGCTTTATGCAGGTGTTGTTCATGCTGAAGATTGCGTTAATCAGATTGTAGGCGACACAACCCGCAGCGTATCTCACCGCACCGATATCTTCCTTTAATAATGTGTCTGCATAACATTGCTTTGCTTCATTGATATATTTCGTGGCGCGATCCAGACAGTCCGCGCCGATGGGCTTTGCCAACGTATCCAGCGCACGCTGTCTGAGTGCTTCAAGGCGTTCTAAATATTCAGGCTTTGCACAGTAGAGTATCTTCAATTCAGTCAGATTCGATACATGTGGGCTCGAGACATTCGCCGCATCCTCAATGCGCGTTTCCCAAGGTGTGCAATAGATGTCGAACCCTACATCATCGAGTATAAAGCAATGCCCAATCTCCCACGCGCGCGGCGTGTTGTTGATGATGATCAGATCCAAGTCGCTCTTTTCATGATAGTCCTCGCGTGCAAACGACCCTGTTACACCTATGATAGCTATATCCTCCGGGAAATCCCTCTTTGCTCGCTCGATGACCATATCTATGATCCGTTGGTTTCGTTCTTGTAATCGTTTCTTAGTTGCTTCGTCCATTGTACATCCCCTCCATATCGTGACGAATTAATCATAAGACCGATGCGATTATATCTCAAATCATCTCGAATTGCTATTGCAATTGCTATCGAAAAAGCTCCGAGTCATGTTATAATGAATACACCTAAGAACGAAACCAATTTATTATAGGGAGGTAAACAATATGGCAACAGTAACCGGAGGATTTGTGACAAAGGACGGCGAGCAATACTACAGGATTGAGAACGCACATCTGCTAAAACCGTTCTTTATCAATGTGGCGACAGACAGCGATATCTGGATGTTTCTTTCCTCAAGAGGCGGTCTTACAGCCGGACGCAGGAATTCCTCGGGCGCGATTTTTCCGTATGAAACGGACGACAAGCTACACGCTCAGTCCGAAACGGGCCCCAAGACCGTTATAAGGGTAAACGGCCGCTTATGGGAGCCGTTTGAGAAATGCAGCATCCGGCGCTACGACATCAGTCGGCATATCTATAAGGGTATCTATGGCAACAGCATTATCTTCGAAGAAGAGAACCGCGACCTCGGGCTGACCTTCTGGTACAAGTGGATCAGCAGTGAACGTTACGGTATAGTCAGGACAGCCTGCGTTGAAAATCACAGCGGTTCGGCTGTTACGCTTGAGATACTCGACGGGGTTCAGAACGTGTTGCCATATGGCGTGAATACGGGTCTACAAGAGTCTGCGAGCTGCCTTGTCGATGCTTACAAGGCCTGCGAACTCGATACCGCATCGGGCATCGGGGTCTTTTCGCAGACCACGCTCGTAAACGACTCCCCTAACCCAATCGAAATGATGTACGCGAATGTCATATGGACGACCCTCAAGCCCAAGGTACTGCTTCTGTCCTCTGATCAGATCCAGAGCTTCTGCGACGGCGGTGAGGTTGTAGCCGAGGAACGCAACTATGGCAGCAGGGCCGCATACTTGATGGTTCACGAACTACATATCGGCATGGGCGAACAGAGCACTTGGCATACCGTATTGGACATCGGTTACAACCAAGCACGCATTGCTGAGCTCAGTCACTTTGTCCAGAGCATCCAAGGCGGGGATGTAAATGCGCTGTTGGATGATATACGGCGTAGCCAAGACAGCCTCAAGCGTATCGTTATGATGAGCGACGGCTTGCAGGAGACCGCCGACGAACTCGCCAAGCATCACCATTATCTGAATGTACTATACAACGTGATGCGCGGTGGCGTGTTTATAGATGGTTATAGCTTTGATTATAGTGACTTCCGTGAATTTGTGGCCGTGCGTAACAAATCCGCGCTGGGTAACACGACATTGCTCGAGCGCATCGCAGAGTGCAAGACCATCGGGGAGCTAAAGGCTTGCGCAAAGTCCGATCCCGATCTATATAGGCTGAGCCTTGAGTATATGCCGCTGAGCTTTTCAAGGCGGCACGGTGACCCCTCGCGCCCATGGAACAGATTTAACATAGAGGTCAAGAATGAAAAGGGTGAGCGGATCTCAAGCTATGAGGGCAATTGGCGCGATATCTTCCAGAACTGGGAGGCCCTGTCTATCTCGTATCCGTGTTATCTCGAGAATATGATCGCGAAGTTTGTAAACGCGTCGACGATCGACGGCTTCAATCCATATCGTATAAATAAAGCCGGCATCGACTGGGAGAAGGTCGAGGAGGATAACCCGTTCAGCGGCTTTGGCTACTGGGGCGATCATCAGGTTATATATCTATTGAAGCTACTATCACAGCTGCAGGCGCATTTCCCAAAGCGTCTGACCGAGCTGCTGACGTCTGAGGTCTTTGCATATGCAAATGTGCCCTATGAGATCCTGCCGTATGACCACATCCTGAAGGACAGCAAGAATACGATCCGATTTAATTTTGAAAAGGATCGCGATATAGAAAAGGTTGTAGAAACCTTTGGTACGGATGCAAAGCTGTTGTTACATAATGGGCGCGTCTATCACGTTACGATGCTTGAAAAACTCATCGTGCCGGTGCTTTCGAAGCTGTCGAACCTGGTCGTAGGCGGCGGTATATGGATGAACACACAGCGTCCCGAGTGGAACGATGCAAACAACGCTATCGTAGGTATCGGTCTGTCGATGGTTACGGTTTATAACCTATATCAGTATCTGCGCTTCATGAAGGAGCTGCTGCAGCACGAGATAACCGAATGTCCCGATATCGAGATTTCAACCGAGATTTTTGAATGGATGAACGGGATAGCAGATATTCTTGAAAAAAACAAACACGATATGACCGCCGCAAAGTCAATTTTGGATGAACTCGGCTATTGCTTTGGCGTTTATCGCGATAAGGTATACAAGAACGGCTTTTCAGGTAAGAACAAGGCCGCAGTAAGGGATATTGAAAACCTAATCGACCTCGGCTTACATTATCTGGATTATACGATCGCGCACAACAAATCCGATCTGTTCAGTTCCTATAACCTACTCAAGTCCGACTGGTCCGTAGAGCCTATGAGACCGATGCTCGAGGGGCAGTCCTCCGTTATAGCCAGCGGTTATTTGAATGCCGATGAGGTCACGGCGCTTTTAAACAGCATGACACAGAGTGGTCTATATGCCGAGCGTATGGGGTCGTATTATCTGTATCCGGTCAAACTTACCGAGCGTTTCATGGACAAAAATATTTTACATACCGATAAGCCCATAGAGCCGGACGGTGACATCGTGTTGCGTGACACGGACGGCAATCTGCGCTTCGGCTCTGCATATGCCACCGAGGGTAAGCTGCGTGACGCGCTGACGCATTCGTCGTATTCGGAGGCCGAGCGTGAGATATTGCTGTCACTCTACGAGGACACGTTCGGCCAGAGACGCTTCACGGGGCGTTCCGAGGTTATGTATCGATTTGAGGGTATCGGCTGTATATATTGGCACCAGAATGCTAAGCTCGTGCTCGGTGTACAGGATATGCTCGTTAGGGAGTATCTTACAAACGGCCCAAGCGATGCCGCCAAAAAACTCAAGGATGAATATCTGCGCCTCACACAGGGTATGCTCTACCGCAAGGACGTCGCGTTACTCGGCGCGTTCCCGATAGAACCGTATTCGCATTCCTCATATATCGGAAAAGCCGAACAGCCCGGTATGACCGGTCAGGTTAAGGAATCCGTACTCGCGAGACGCAGAGAGCTCGGTGTGATCGTAAAGGACGGGTGCATAACCTTCCATCCATTCTTTATACGCGACGAGGAATTTATGGCGGACGGCTCGATCAGCTTTACGATCTGCGAAGTACCCGTAAGCTATCAAAAGAGCGAAACGCAATGTATCATCGTGACCACGGCTGATGGTAGAGAGGTTAGCATTGAGAAAGAAGGTTCCCTCGAGCTGCCACAGGATATCAGCAATAGCGTCTTTGAGAGAAAGACCGAGGGGCCCGACGGGATAAAAGCAATAAAGGTTTGTGTGAAATGATTTCATTCTAAGACTCATTCTTTACAACAAATATCATATAGTGTAGGATAAGCTCATAAATTGCTATGAATTGGGTGACGCATATGCTTTCAAATATCGATCTGAACCAGCGATATGATAAACAAACCTACTCTGCGGAGATGAAGGTGCTCGAGGAGCGTCTCGTAATCCTGCAAGAGGAGCTCAAGAAATACGGTATACCGGTCGTGATGGTATTCGACGGGTGGAGCGCGGCGGGCAAAGGCACACTGATAGCGCGGATCACCGATCCGCTGGACCCGAGGTATTTCAATGTCTACGCAATGAACAAGATGACCGAGGAAAAGAAACTACATCCGTTCCTCTGGCCATTTTGGACGAAGCTGCCCGCCAAGGGACGTATCACGATATTTGACAAGAGCTGGCACAGATTGATATTAGCTGAGCATACGCATGAGGATGAGAAATGGTATCGGTTGTCCGCTAAGGAAAAAAGCGGCTTTTATTACGACATCAATGCGTTCGAGGAGTTGCTGTCCGATGACGGCATCGTGCTGCTGAAGTTCTTTCTGCATATTTCGAAGGACGAGCAGAAGTCTCGTCTTAAGCAATTGGAAAAGAACCCGGCTACGAAATGGCGCGTCACGGACAGCGACTACGAACAGAACAAGAATTATAAGAAGTATGCGGATATGTTTTCGGAGCTTATACAGCGAACGGATACCGATCAGAACCGCTGGCACATCATCGAAGCAGACGACTGGCGTTACGCGACGATCAAGTTATACAGGGCCATCATTTCTCGTATAGAGGAAGAGATAAACAGGGAAATAGAACGCCGAGCACAACGTGAGGTTGCGCAGAGCGAGTCTGTGAACATAAATATCCTGAGCGCGGTGAACCCGGACAGGGAGATCAGCGACAGCGAATATAAGCATAGGCTCTCGAAGTTACAGGCCAAGCTCAGAGAGCAGGCTTCGAGAAACTACACACTCAGAAGACCTATCGTGGTCGTATATGAGGGTTGGGATGCATCCGGCAAGGGTGGCAACATCAAACGTCTGACTGCAAAACTCGACCCACGCTCATATGAGGTCGTGCCGATCGCCGCACCGACCGCGGAGGAACTCGCGCATCATTATCTGTGGCGTTTTTATACAAAGGTGCCTAAGGACGGACACTTTGCGATCTTTGATCGTTCGTGGTACGGACGCGTGCTCGTCGAGCGTGTGGAAAGAATCACGCCTGTGGATATCTGGATGCGTGCATATAAGGAGATCAATGACTTTGAACTGCATCTGGCTAACCACGGTACGATCATATTTAAGTTCTGGATGCATATCGACAAGGACGAGCAACTCCGCCGTTTCACCGAACGTCAGACTAATCCGCTAAAACAATATAAGATCACGGATGAGGACTGGCGCAACAGGGAGAAATGGGATCAATACGCTACAGCAGCTGACGATATGCTGTTTAGGACAAACACCGCGTACGCCCCATGGATCATCATCGAAGCCAATAATAAAAAATACGCGCGTTTAAAAACGCTGGAGATAATCACAAATGAGCTTGAAACCCGCCTTAAATAAAGAAAGCGGCGGTAAGGCATTAGCCCTATACCGCCGCAGATACATACCCGAAGAAATTATTCATTTAAAGGACGATGAGATACTCTACGAAAGCCCGGAGCATATCGTCACACGCTGGCAGATATTAAACCCTCGTACGGATTTTTCCGGGGGCGTTTCATGTTATTTCATCAATATGGGCATCAAGGTCAGCCGCATATACGACGAATACCAAAACACACTGTATATATATTGCGACATCATTGATACGGTCTATGACCCGGACGAGAATAGCTATGTCTTTACGGATCTATTGGTGGATGTGGTGTTCAGAGACGGCAGTATGCAGGTGCTCGATGTAGCAGAGCTCGCAGACGCTTACGAGGAGGGCTTGATTTCCATAGAAGTCCTGCTGCATGCGATTAGACGTGCCGATTATTTGCTTACGATATGCAACGAAGGCCGTTTTGGGGAGCTGTTGGACGTATTAGACGGAAAGGTTTCCCAACATGGCTAAGAGCAACCCGAAGGATAATCCGCACAGCGGGCATCGGGAACGCGTCAAGCAACGTTTTCTAAATGAGGGCTTGGACAGCTTTGAGGATCATCAGATATTGGAGTTGCTGCTGTTTTACTGTATCCCGATGAAGGATACCAATGAGCTCGCGCATAATCTGATACGGCAATTCGGATCCCTCGCTAATGTCTTCGAGGCCGAGATCGGCGACTTGATGGAAAAGGCCGGTGTCTCACGCAATACCGCCGTGATGTTACGGATGATACCGGATCTGTCCAGCCGCTACCTGCGCAGTAAATGGGGCAAGAATGTCGTGCTCGACTCCACAAAATCCGCAGGCGCGTACGCACTTACATTATTTGCGGGTAAATCTGTCGAGTGCTTCTATGTGATATGCTTGGACGCTCAGCGCCGTATGATCCGCTCCGAACTCGTGGCCGAGGGCACCGTAGATGAAGCCCCTATCTACATCCGCGAGATCATCAAATCCGCCGTGCGCTTCAACGCGGTGTATGTCGTGATCGCACATAACCACCCTGGAGGCTCCGTAAAGCCCTCCGGTTCCGATATCGAGGCCACCAAGGCGATCATCTCTTCGTTCGATCTGGTAAAGATAGAGGTTACAGACCATATCATCGTTGCAGGCGACTCATATTACAGTTTTGCGGCCAAGGGACTACTCGGTCTCGGATTTTGAAAATTATGGAAAAATAATGTTATTTTCCTATTGACATGTTCTAAGAAATATTCTATAATATCACTCGTTGGTGCCCAGGTAGCTCAGTTGGTAGAGCAGTGGACTGAAAATCCACGTGTGGGCGGTTCAATTCCGTCCCTGGGCATTTTTTGTATTCAAAAATTTATTTGTTAATGTTTAAAAGAGAATATTGCTGTATGCGGGTGTAGTTCAATGGTAGAACACTAGCCTTCCAAGCTAGATACGTGGGTTCGATTCCCATCACCCGCTGTCTGCGCGAATGGCTCAGTGGTAGAGCATCGCCTTGCCAAGGCGAGGGCCGCGAGTTCGAATCTCGTTTCGCGCTTTTATCAGGCGTTTCCGCCAAAATTTAAAGCCACCTGCTTAGCGGGTGGCTTTAAATTTATAGTTTTTTAGCTGATTCGGAATCAGTACGCCGGGGTTTTTGCGCGGGCAAGCGCACCGTCTACCGCCGTCAGCAGTAGTTTCCCCGTGAACTGGATTTCGTCGGCAGGTACGACGCTGGTCGACTGGGTCTTGACTATCTCGCGCGCCAAGCTGTCCATTGCCTTCGGAAACAGCGGATATAACGTCTCCTGTACCGGCTTCATGTTCTTAAGCTCAACCGCGAGAATATGACTGCCGCTTACCGTTACGTCCACGTCTACCGGCTCGTTTTGAAGCATGATTTTTGCTGAATATGTACCCGGTATGTACGCCGAACCGTAGTATTCCATTGCCGACTCCGACGTTTGGTTACGCGGAACAAATAAATAAATCAGCAGAATAATCAGCGCTATCCCCACGATGGCAAACAGCGCGGATTTTATAATATCCTTAAGCTGTAGTACGATAATTCTGGTTCCGCCCATAATGCTTGCTCCTCCGTGATATTGTTTATATTTTCTATTATCGGGTGT
>CAZUNC010000018.1:0-20878 GCA_964621475.1 uncultured Defluviitaleaceae bacterium
CGCGCGAGACACCTATCCGCTCTGCCGTGTTCATCTTGGTATATTCCATTTCGTAAAACCATTCCGAGGATGCAGGTATGCTGATCGAAAAGCATAAAATCAACACGAACAATGCACACGCGTTCAAAATCCCAAGCATGATGCCGATCCGTTTCATCATGTGGTCCTCACCGCCTTACGTGCGGCCTGAAGCACATATCGTGTGTCACCGCTGTTCGTGCAGGTCGAGAGCGTGAGCAGTTGGCTTGCATCTGCGATATCCGCCGCATGCTCTGTATGGTGCATAGTGCGCTCGTAGGACGGCAGCAGAAGGTTATTATAAAAATCCGCCCGATCAGCATATTTCGTGCGTATATAGTCGAAATCCGTGTCAGTCTCAAAGAACGCAACCGCTTCCCACGATGTTACGCCGCCGTCTGTATAGTAATCGATGCTTTTATAGCGGCCAAAGTATTCGGGATCACGATATTTCTTTAGAAATCCAAACATCGAGCCGTCGCGCATATTGTGTGCATACAGCACCGTGTTAAAATCCGTAAGGTTCGGGGTATTCTCAAAATCCATGAACACCGCACCCGCGATGTTGCTTTCCTTGCGCGCATCGTGGCCCAGGTAATAGATGTTATCCGCAGCCTGCACAACCGGGTACTCAATATCCGCTCCGGCTATGACCAGGTAACCGACCACATCATCATTACCCAATGCCTCGCGCATCGTTCTCAGCAGTGAGGGTTGCGCACCTTCATTCTCCTGAGCATCCGCTCGTTCATCCGCATCCGGCTCCGATACAGACGATGCGACCGTCAGCATGTTAGTCTGCTGCTGTGTATCGCGCATCAAATCATACATCTGCCGCGCCGTGTTGTTGCTCCTCCATATCTGTATATATCCATTTGCCAGGCTATAGATCAAATACGCAACCGCAAACGCGCATATGACTATCAGCACCTTTAGTACGCTGACCGTGCGCATATTCTTTTTATTTACCTTTTTGCGCCGGACAACAGAGGCCTGTCTCTTTTCGAGCGCCTCAAGGTCAAACGTATCTTCGACATAAACGCGTTGTTTTTCTTTCAAGTTATCCTCCGGCGATCAGAATCTTTTCATTAGTATTTGTTGGAATCATTCTACAATACATACAAAAGCCATGTCAACAAAGGAAAAGTCGACATGGCTTAATTTTTCGGACTTTAATATCTATTATCGAATATACGCGTTGTCTTCTTCTCGCTGCGCGGCAGCTCACCTATGCTGACGGCCTTCGCCTCGGGTATGATACCGATCTTTTCTTTAAACGCGACCTCGACGCGCTTTTCGAGACTGCTGCGCTCATGCCCCTCGGCAATGTCCGTCTCAAAGAACAGCGTCAGTATATCGCGACCATTCAGATGATCTATCATGATCTGGTATTCGCTGCTCACACCGTCCATGGCCGACAGGAATTCATCCACCCTACTCGGATACACGATCGCACCCTTTACCTTGACCATGTCGTCCGAGCGTCCGATCAGCGTGTCTATGCGTGGGAATTTGCTGCCGCATTTACATTCACCGACGAGCTGGCGTGTCAGATCATGCGTGCGATATCGTATAAGCGGCGCCCCCTGCTTACGCAATGTCGTGATTACAAGTTCACCGATCTGCCCGTCCGGTACAGTCTCTCCGGTTTTTGGATCGATGATCTCATAATAGAAATAGTCAGTCCACATATGCATACCGCACTCATGCTCACAGCTGATGCCGATACCGGGTCCGTATATCTCGGTCAGTCCATAGATATCATAGAGCTCTACACCGAGCTCGCTCGCTATACGCTTGCGCATCTTTTCGCCCCAACGCTCCGAGCCTATTAGGCCTTTTTTCAGATGTATCTTGTTCTTTATGCCCCTGCGTTCGATCTCCTCGGCTAAAAGCAACGCATACGACGATGTCGCGCACAATACCGTCGAGCCGATGTCCATCATCATCTTGAGTTGCTTATCCGTGTTGCCGGGACCCATCGGTATGACCATGGAGCCAAGCGCCTCCGCTCCGAGCTGAAAACCTATACCCGCCGTCCAGAGCCCGTAACCCGGTGTTACATGCACCTTGTCGCTTTTGGTTACGCCCGCCGTCTCATAACAGCGCTTAAACATCGCGGTCCAGTCATCGACATCCTGTTGCGTGTACGGGATGATGACGGGTGTACCCGTCGTACCCGATGATGAGTGTATGCGCACGATCTCATCCTGATCGACCGCGCAGAGCCCCATCGGATACGCGTTTCGCAGCTCCTCCTTATCCGAAAACGGCAGCTTTAAAAAATCCGCTTCACTCTTAATGTCCTCCGGGTTTATGCCCTCGAAATGCTTCGCGTAATACGGCGAATTCATAGCGTGCTTGATAGCCGCCTTTATTTGTGTCAAAAGCTCATGTGTCATATGATCGTCCCCTTAAATCCATTTTGCTCACACGCATCCATTGTTTGCTTGTTCATCTTTAGATACATCGGATTGATCGCGTTTTCGGCTGCGGCTCTGAGCTCTGTAGCTGTAAACGGCAGCAGATCCTTCATTGCGGTTATATATACCATCGCCACATTTATCGTTTTCGGATGTATGGCCTCGGGCAGTTTACCCTTCTCTACTATCGTCGCATTCGGATATCGGTTCTTTATATATTCGAGAACCTCAGAGACCGCATATGTATTCCCGGTTCCCGAATAGCTCGTTGCGGGTATCACGGGTTCGTCAAACACAACCATATCCCCGCCATCCTTTAAATAACCCTCGATCCTCACGGCTTCGGCGGGTTCGAGTGCGATTACAAGGTCGGCCTTCCCCTTTGAGACCAGCGGCGAATACACATCCTCACCTATTCGGATATGGCTGAACACCGATCCCCCGCGCTGAGCCATACCGATCGTCTCGGCTGTGCGTATGTTTAGCCCTTTTGCGGATGCCGCTGCGGCTATGAGCTTCGACATCAATACGATTCCTTGCCCGCCTACCCCGGCTATGATCAGGTTGATTTGCTTATCGTTATTAGCCATTGTGTTCCACCTCCTTTTCACGCTTGATGGATTTGGTCGGGCATATATACGTGCACAACCCACAATGCGTACACCGATCCCCCAATATCACAGCCTTGCCGTCCTCGAGTGCTATCGCGGGACAACCTAATCTGTTTACGCATATCTTACAGCCCGTGCAGAGCACCTTGTCTACCGAAACTGTTTCCTGCGGCTTTTCCTTATTTACCACTATACACGGGGCCTTAAAGATCAAGGCCCTCACACCCTTGTCCGTAGCCATGTCTTGCACGGCCTTAAGTGCCTCGTCATATTTAAACGGATCCACCGTTTGTACCCTTTGAACCCCCATGGCCTTAAGCATGTCTGGTATACTTATGCAGCCCGCTATCGTCTGCGTTGCCGTCTTACCCGTGCCCGGATGCGGTTGTCCTCCTGTCATTGCGGTTGTTGAGTTATCCAGGATCACGATCATGATGTCCGTTTTGTTATAGACGGCGTTTATGATCCCCGGTATACCCGTATGGAAAAACGTGGAATCCCCTATAAACGCGATATGTACAACATCCTGATCAATACGCTTTAACCCCTGCGCAACTGTGATACCCGCGCCCATGCATAGGCATGTGTCAACCATATTTAACGGCGCGGCGTTGCCGAGCGTATAACAGCCGATATCACCGGTATAGACGGCTTTCATCCCTTTGGTAGCGGATTTTACCGCGTAGAACGATGCCCTGTGCGGGCATCCAGCGCATAAAACAGGAGGGCGAATCGGCAGGTTAGGACGCTGTGTCGTTGGTGTAGGTACATCGGTGATTGTATGCTCGGATACAAACGCTTTTATCGCCTGCGCTACACCGTCCGAGGAATATTCCCCTGCATTGGGCATATGGCCTGTGAGCTTTCCGCATATCTGCGTAGTTAGCTTGTATTTACCGCATATATATACCAGCGCCTTTTCGATCACGGGGTCGAGCTCCTCAACGACGAGCACCTTATCTTGCGTCTGCAAAAATGCCAACGCCTTCTCCTCTGCGATCGGGAATGTCGCACATTTGAACACGGTCAAATCAAGCCCGGTCTGCCCGAGAGCCTCCATAGCATATGCGTAACCTATACCGCCCGCGGCGATCGCAGTCTTTTCGACCGAGTGAGCCGCCTTGATCTTAGGTTTTACGACCGCCGTATATGGCAGCTCCCCGAGTTCCTTGGCTATCTCGGGCATTTGCTTTTCTATCACGAGCTTGTTTTTGTATGTCAACGACGGGAATATGACCCATTTGCTATCCTTTACAAAGCCCGACGCTGGCTTCGAGACACCTTTTTGCGCGTCCAACGCAACGCTCGCATAACCATGGCATATCCGTGTAGTTGGTCTGATGATCACAGGGGTTTTATAGCGTTCGGAATACTCGTATGCATCAATCATCATTTGATACGCCTCTTCGGGCGAGGACGGGTCAAACAGCGGCAGCTTTGCAAACGCCGCGAAATGCCTCGTGTCTTGCTCGGTCTGTGAGGATATCGGACCCGGATCGTCCGCGACGGCGAGCACAAAGCCGCCGTTTATACCCACGTAACGCAGGCTTAACAGCGGATCGGACGCTACGTTTAAGCCGACCTGCTTCATCGTCACGAGCACGCGCGCACCCGCATAGCTTGCACCGGCCGCCACCTCGAGCGCGGCCTTTTCGTTTACCGACCACTCGACATAGAGGTTTGCGCTTTCATGCTCGCGCTTATATGCCGCGACGGTCTCAAGTATTTCGGTCGATGGCGTACCCGGATAACCGGAGGCAAATTGTAGACCTGCGTGTATCGCACCGAGAGCCATGGCCTCGTTGCCCATCAGAAATCTATTGTTTGAGTTTTGAATCATGCTGCCGTGCCCCTTCTTTTAAGTATGAATATCAATGCCGCGCCCACAAGCGCCACGATCGACATAGCGATGAACTTAGCGGTCATATTGTCTATCGCGCCAAAGAATACCGGGAACACAAACGACGAGAGCATAAAGCCGACCATTACCATGCCGTAATTGGAACCCACGTTCGCGACACCAAAGCGGTCGGAGGTCAAGACAGGATAGATACCTGAACTGCCGCCATAGCAGAACGCTATTACCGCGATTACGATGATAAACAGCGCACCCGATACCACACAGAGCAACAGCGCGGACACAGACGTAGCCAATATAATACCAAGCGTGGTGTTTTCACGTCCTACCTTATCGGACATCAGCGGCACTGCGAGACGTCCCAGCGCATTCGCTACACCGGTGACCATGACCGTAAACACACCCATCGCCTGGCTCAATCCCTTATCGACTGCAAGAGACTTCAGTGACGGGTTTAGGATAAAGAACGTAGCAAGCAAAAACATCATCGAAAAAGCGATCAGATAAAAATCCGGTGTCTTTAACATCTCTGCGGTCGTAAACTGACGAGCAGCGGTGGGGGCTGCAGCGGCTTTAGATCCTGTAGCCTTAGCCGGGGCCGCTTTTGGCATCACGATAAATCTGAACAGCGCGAGTGTCGAGACCACAAACACCGCCGCCAATATCAACAGCGTGTTTCTGAGGCCGTTGCTTGCGACGAGCACCTCAATGAGTGGCGCGAATATGACGGTAGAGAAACCGAACGCGCATACGCTTATACCGGTTGCGAGGCCACGCTTTTGAGGGAAATGGCGTTGAGCGTTTGTAATGATCGCGTT
Organism: uncultured Defluviitaleaceae bacterium; assembly: GCA_964621475.1. Classification (GTDB taxonomy): domain Bacteria; phylum Bacillota; class Clostridia; order Lachnospirales; family WQUN01; genus CAYURR01. The sequence goes on from CAZUNC010000018.1 coordinate 5,729, forward strand.
ATACGCCATACCGACACCGAAACCACCCACGCATCCGTAGGATATGTATATCAAATAACCCATCTCTTGCGGTACAAATGCCGATATGGCCATGCCCAGTGCCAGCAGCAATCCACCCGCGAGCACGAGGCGCGAGGAATCCAGCTTTGTAATGATGCGTCCAGCCGCCAAGATGCCGATAACAAAGAAGCAAAGCATAAACGAAGATGTGAGCTTGACCGCCGAAACCTCCCAGCTGAAATACTTGGACACCGGAACCACAAACACACTCCAGACATACAAGATACCCAGAAACAGCTGCATAGCCGCACCGCAAAACAATGCCCTCGCTCCGTCTTTGTTCTTCATGATCTCGTTCATAACACAATCCCCCTTAAGATTTTAGATGTAAAGCAAAATATAAAAACCCCGTCCACAACACAATTAAATGTTATGGACGGGGTTTAATCCGTGGTGCCACCAAAATTCATAGGCATAGAATCCGCCTACCTTTAACGAAATACCAACATATCTCTCGGCATTAACGCGGCCATTGCGTCATGGTATACACAGGCGTGTACACGCCCTTCGCCATGCCCTACAGCGGCCCATTTAATGCTCTGTACATACGGGATTCTCAGCATCCCCGCTCTCTGTAAAGCCAACAAGCATTTTTTCTCCCGCTTCGACGGTTTCCGTTATTCGGTTAGACAAACGGCATTACTCAATCATATCAGATAGCGCGTGTAACCTTATTTGAACGCATACAGCGCGTACATACATGGATACTCCTGACCGCGTTGTTTTCATCTATGATCTGAATTTTCTTTACATTTGGCTTCCAACGTCTGTTTGCACGACGCGAAACCTGGCTACGCGTTATACTGATCCTATGTCCTGTTCTCATAGCCTTTTCGCATACTTCACACTTTGCCACGGCTACACCTCCTCGAACCTTTTGTGAACAAATCCTGCGTATTCTATCACAATATTGTAGAACCATGCAATAGAAAGATTCTAATAATTCGCATATTTATTTCAAATCATACGTCATCTTCGTGCTGCCGACCTGCAGTAGGACCTTGTTATTGCGGTCGGACATACGGCTGTTGCCCATGTTTATATAACGTACACCGTTTCTGACATCTGTCGTGGCGGCCTTGTCGAGCTTTAAATCATTTGTGCGTACCGACATCACAAAGATGTTCTTGCCGCGCTTTTGGAACTCCGCGAGCATTTCGTGGAACAAACCGAACTCACGCGCCTGTGTGAATGTGAACGGGTCTACATCCGTTACGATCACGATGTTCTTTTCCTTCGCTTTATTTACCTCCGAAGATAACCGCGACCATGTATCCGTCTTGGTATTTAGGAAGCCACCCGCATATGACGGTACGTTTAACACCAGCAGGTTCTCCTTGCGCTCCTTTGAAAACGTCGTGATCAAGCGTCCCAAATTCATCTCGACATTCGAAGCGGCCTCCGGTGCGATACCGCCGTTTTTGAGGTTCAGATTATCCGTAAACCTCGGTACAGTCGGTAGCTTTACATCCTCGGTATACGGATAAACGACCCATGCAGCCGACACCGTCGGGATGGTTTGTTCCGCTCCGCGTATATCGACCGGATCCGCATAGATCTTCTTGAGCGTCACGGGCCTCTTAGCGGCCTCCGGTATAAACGCGGATACCTCTTTACCACCGGCCCAATCTATCGTCTTAGCGAATGTCATCGTATACGCCTTGCCGTCCGCATCCGAGATCGAGCCCTTCAGCACATAACCAGACGCATCGCCGTTTACATTTAACTTGATCGCATATGCATCCGCCGGGATGCTTATCGCCTTCTCTATCGTCTTTGCGTCCAGTGTGAGCTTCTCGTTCCTGCCGCCCACCTTCACGGGCACACAACCGTTGATCCCGCCGTAGTTGAATAATATATAACCGTTACCAGACTCATTAGCCTCGAAGGTATTACCCGACATCCTGCCCATCTGGGACGGTATGACCTGATAGGTTATACCCGTCTTTATGGCACCGGAGTTCCCATCTGTACCCGTTCCGATCACATTCAATTCATAGCTCTGACCCTCGAGAATATTAATGTGTTTGTCCGCTGCGTCGAGCTGCGCTAATTTCGTTACATTGATCTGATACAACTCAGACAACCCGCCGTAAGTGGCCTTAATATTTGTTTTACCCTCTTTGGACGGGACAAACACACCGCCGTCCTTTATACCCGCAGGATCGTCCGTCGTTACCTTTATGCTTGCGTCGATATTCCTGTAATACTCGTCCAATCCATACGCACGCACCTTCATCGGTGCTCCCACAAAGGCCACATCCGCATCGGGCTTTATCGATATACGGCTAACTGTCCCTATCGGCGCGTCGTTGTAGATGCCCACCGCCGATATGACCTTACGCTGCGTGCCACCCGAGACCGTATTCGCGAGTGTATATTCGTTCGCGCCGGGTGCCTTGAACGCCATCGTCGACGAACCGCCGCCGTCCATATGCATTGCATTATACGCGGAATATTCCTGCATAAGCTTGATCATTTCATCGTGCGTCGCACCGATAGAATGCGAGCGCCCGTCCACGACCATCAATATGAGCTGTGTCTTGTCCTGATTTATACCTATTGCCGTACGCGGATTACGCCCGTCGATTACGATACCCTCTTTCGCGGGTTTACCGTTTTCGAGTATGCTGCCCGCTCCGCCGAACGCGGTCTTTAATTTGGTATAGTCGACCTTTGAAGATATCGTAAATTCCGCGCTCTGCCCGACCGCAAACAGCTGTGCCTTCTCCGCATCTGCCTTGCCCAAGAGCAATGCATATCCATTCTCGGGTATATTTACACTCTCGCCGGGTTTCGATATGTATGTGATCTTATCGTCGGTTACTACGATCTTTATTATCTTATCAAAACGGCTGTCCACCGATTTTGTATCCTTCATTGCCAAGGTATTCAGAATGACTGCGTCCTTCATGTCCGATATCTTATTGACAGCTTCTACATTTACATTCAACTCGCCGTTGTTTCTGAACGTGATCTCCGTACTCACAAAGTCTATAAACGGATCACCGTTTTGATCTATGTACAACATCGCATATTCGTTACCCTTGCGGTTGTATTCGTCACTTAGATATAACACCTTGCCGTCTCTGACCACAGGCCCGAACGGATATGAATAATCCCCCTGAATCGTAAAGAAATCGCCGTTTACACCCGCAACCGCGTCCCGCTCAGCGAGTAGATTTGTCACCGCCTCCTTTAGGCCGCTTTCCTTTGTGGATGTTGCGGAACCTATGGAGATATTTGTATCAAACAGCGGCATTTTCAGTACATGGATATCTAAAAAGCCCTCGTTTGTTATACGACGGCTTTTTTCATATTTGACGCCCTTTGTGATTATCTGCTCGTTCTTTAATTCAAACAATGTATCCGCTCCATATACGCGCTCCCGATGTATACCTATGCTTCCCATCAGTATCGCCATGACACCTAATGCCGCAACGGATTTATTTATATATGTATTTAACCTTTTTTTTCTGTGCATTTATGTCTCCTTAATTGCATGTTTGTTTTATTTGAATCTATATGGTCCTTTTATGATGAACCATGCGTTTTCCGTGATCATTACCCCTCTGCCGTCATCGCGTGGCACGACTACGAGGTGGTTTATACTGAGTGGAGTGTCGCTCATGATCTCCTTTCCGTCCGTCACATCCACGAGCCCGTTGATGTCCGGTATATATCCGACAGCCTTGCCGCTTCTAAGGATGATCTCCGTACCCTCACCGCCGAGTATGACCTGTCCCTTATTCGCCGAGACCGGCGTATAACGCGTATATACCGCTATATCATCATAACTGGCACCCGTCGAGGATCCGGTTGAGGCACCGTTGAGCTTGTCGCCATATATAAACTCTATCTGAGCCATTACATCCGTAACGATGTCGTCCCGTGACGAGCCCTCCGCAGAGATTTTCGCGTCCACATAGCTTTTGGTTACGAGTGGATCTGCGGCCGATGCCGGCGTGGATGAGGACGCGTTGATCGTAAACAGCATGCTCCCGCTCAACGCGACCGCGACAAGCCCCGTTACTATTAGCCTTTTCATATGTCCTCCCCAAAGTATACGTTTGTATACTTTTTTTATACGTTTGTAGCTTTTATATTCGATATCCGCGGTCCGCGTCGTCGTCTACATATTCCTTTAACTCGCCGTTTTCGTATGTCAGGCCAGCGAAGATCTGCTGCGAGCCCTCCATCACGCGTGAAGACTGCGGATTATCCCTCTCGATATCCGCATACGCATCACGCAGGCGCTTCAATACACGTACAGCAGATTCGACGCGGTCCGTTTCGTTTTTATATTGTGCGGCGTTTATACATTCCCCCACATAGATGTATAGATTATACAGTTCGGCTGCGATCGGATATTTAAAGTCCAGTGCGTTCATCAGCTGATTTAACGCGAGGCGAGCCCTGTTGTAGCCCTGCTCGCTACGCTCGTTCATGAAATCCATCGTAATATCATAATTAGTGATCAAAAGCTGCACAGGGTTTGCGGACGCTATGCGCTGAACATATTCCTGCCTCATTGTTGTATCCATACTGTCCTCCGTGGTTTTACTTAAACAATTGGTTTTATTGCAATAACTGCAATATCATTTGCGGGCGTTGGTTCGCCTGAGCGAGTATCGATATGCCGGCCTGATACTTTACATTTTGCATTGTATACTGTGACATGGTTTCTGCCATGTCCGTATCCTGTATGCGGCTTCTGGATGCCTCCATATTCTCCGAGGACACGTCTAAGTTCCTGTTGGTATGCTCGAGGCGGTTTTGATATGCGCCCAATGTGGAGCGCACCTTGGACACAAACGACATAGCATCGTCTAATACGCCGAGGGCCTCATTTGCACCTTCATGTGTCATGTAGTTCAATAAACGAACCTCGGTCAACACGCCGTCTTCCTTACGCCATTGTGTAAAGCCTAATGTCTCGGCGTTTATAGCGGGTATGTTTATAGCCATGCGCTGGTTGTAGTTACCGCCGATCTGTAATTGCAGAGGGCCGTAATCCTCGATCTTTACATCTACCCTTTCCGGTGCCGTAGCCGACGAAAACGTGTTCAGGTTTATCGATATCTCCTGACCGTTCTTACCTATTATTTTAAACATATTGCCGTCTGCCTGAGTGGCTGTAAATGTCCCACCCGCTGCGGAATGTGTGATGTTTGAGGATATCTGTGCATCTGTGCCCTTGGTTACGCCGTTTAATATTATTGCGGGATTTGAACTCGATGTAATATTTATCTCTTGATATTCCCCGGCCTTTATTGTAAAGAACTTACCACTTGCGGGCGATACGTTGTTATCCGGCGTAAACTTTAACCCCGCAAGCTCCGCCGATTTATTCAATATTGATAATGCCTGTGTTGCGCTCGAGCCCTGTGGTATCTCGACCTCTACATCACCTATCTTAAAGCTCGCACCGTTTGCGATCGCCTGTGTAATGTCGATAAGGGCTTCAGCCGGTGTACCGAACCCGTTTACGGTAAACGACAATGTACCCGGTGCTATCCCCTCGGACAGGTATTTGACCGTCGCGTTCGGGCTCGAACTCGAGTGGATCGTCGTTACCTCGCCGTTAAATATCTTGATGTTATTGAACTCAACCTTTTTCGAGTTGGCGTTGATCTCATCGGTCAGCGAGTTGATCTCTTTCTGTACCTTCTCGCGGTCCTCAGCGGTCATATGTCCGTTTGCTGCATTTACGGCGAGTTCCCTCATACGCTGCAGCATATTCATAGTAGAATCCAACGCACCGTCAGCAGTCTGCACGAAGGAGATACCGTCCATCGTGTTCATAGACGCACGGTTCAATCCACGTATCTGCATGGACAGCTTATCCGATATCGCCATGCCCGCCGCGTCATCCTTAGAGCTATTGATCCTTAAGCCCGTGGAGAGCTTTTTCATCTCGTTGGCCATTACCCTGTTCGTGCCTTTGAGCGTTAATACCGTGTTCAGTGCGGGTACGTTCGTCCCTATTTTCATTATTATCCCCTTTCTCATTCCTATGAACCGTTGCATTGTCTGCATGTTCAATAAATCTTGCTATCGCCGATGCTATATCTATGTGTTCTTTATTTCTACGCTCCATCTTTAGCCTCCGCGCAGGTTTTACACCTGCCACGCATTTTGCGCAAGCTCCGTGAACGGTCCGCCCGTAAACGGATTGCTGCCCTCTACTTCCTCTGCCGCGATATTTCGGGGCTGTCCGGTCGTAAAGCTGAGCTTTGTGACCTCGAACCCGGCATCCGCTACATATGCCTTTAGCATATCTGCGTTTTCTCTAAGTCGTGCAAGACCTTCCTCACTCGACGAGCCCAGTTTTATCTCCGCCGTATCGCCCTTTATCGTGTAATACGCGGAAACCTCCCCCAAGCCCTGGGTGTTTAACGACATGAACACCCTCGTCTCATCTGATCGCAGCGTCTTTTCGTTTAACACAAACACATTCAGGTTCGCTATCTTGCCGTTCATCTTCATCGGCAGCTGCATCCGCTCGGGGCTGGCGGTATAGTTTTGCACCTTTATCGCGGATTGCACGAGCTTGATCTGTTTTAAACGCTCATTATCAAAGGTATTGTCAGCAACCTCCGTAATCGCTTTATCCAGTCCCGCGATGATCTCTTTAGGGTTGCTACGACGCAGAGCCTCGAGACTCGTGTCCGGTATCTGTTCGACCAACGACGAAAATGCGTCCGTGTCGTCCACATTTACGGCTCGTATATCCTCCGCATCATCTGCTCCATCCTTTGGCGTATTTACCAAATGGTCTATAGCCTTGCCGAGCATGAACGGGTCTCGCAAATTCGTCTGCAGCGCGAGAATGTTTCCAACCGTAACGGGTATGTCGTGATTCTCCATCCAACGTACCGCCATCGGTGATGCGTGCACCATGTCCTCTATCTGCTTCATCGCCTCACGCATATTAGTGTCCATGCGCCGCTCCACAGCCTCGGTCGTTTGTTCGATGTCCGCATTTCGTATCGCGGCTGAGAATTCCTCTATAGTCATTTGAGCGAATGCACTAATCTGAGCATCACCTGCAGTCACGGCATGATCTGTCAGAACACGCCGCAGTGCATCCGGATCGGAATGCTCTGTCGCCGAATCGAGACGCGAACCGTGATAAATCCCACGCATCATTTCAATATCGCTTGTATCCTCAGTCTCTGCAATTTGTAAAATATTATCCGCTGTCTCGGCCATATCCAGCCTCTGAAGCCTATCGGAAATATCTGTATATTGCTCGTTTGAAAGGTTTTGTATCGCGTTCGATCTCGCATTTTCCAATATCCGCCTGATATTATTCTCACCTGCGATTGTACGCGTCTCTGTGGTTGCATCGTGTACGGTCACATCGGTCAACGCCGCATCCGCTCCTGCGCGTCGCATCTGTGTATAATTCTTGGCATGCTCCATTAGATTGCCCATAGTCGGACCGCCCGATAACGATAGTGCGATTGCAACCGATCCGTTTCGTTGGATCTGGTTTAGCATACGATAAACCGCTATCATACCGTCGCGTGTCTGCGGGTCTATTTGCCCCTCTTGATCCATTTGTGCGATAAAGCCCGCAACCTTGTCCTTGAGCCCATCTCCAAGCACATCGTTAAATTTGTCTATATATGCCTGCACCTCGTCAACATGCATGTCGAGTGGGTTTAAGCCCTCTTTAATCATATTCGCGGCTATAACGGGATGCAGTGTGTCCGATATCCTCTCGATCTTCGCGTCGATGAGCTTAGTGCGCACGAGGTTTTCCTCGGAAATATCCACACCACCACGGCTTAGAATCGCAGCCGCCCTGCAGTTCTCATCCGTGGCCTCGATACCCATACCCTCGAGCAAACGTGTAAACTGATCCCTGACCATATTAAAGCTGTCGCCAAAGCGCCGATCCGGTATCGCGCTGTATTGGTCGAGCTCTCCTAAGATTCGCTCGCGGGCCGCTGTATTCACAGCAGCCTCATTTACGGATGCATCTATATTCGAAACGGTAAAATCATCGCGCGTGCCATTTAACACACGCGAAAACACATTGCTCGTGAGCGACGCTAACGATTGCATACGCGAACGCAGATCGGCCAGCATGCCTACCTTGTCCACATCCTGCCCTTCAGCATTAACCGTGTTGTCTCCGACCGATTTTAACAACGCGGTCGCCGAATCCCGTTCAAGCTCCTTTAACGCCGATAGCGTATCGGTCAGATCCATCGATTCAATCGGCAGATGCTTACCGATCAGGCGATATGCGGCCTCATATGTGAGCTTTACGCGTACCTGTTCGAGCGTCACCTTGTACGAAGCGCTTTGCGACGCGTGTTCAGGTGTCGTTACGGGCACATTTGCACCTGCTGCTGTGTTAGCACCATCTCCGGGTGTCCCTACCAGATTACCCAGGCTTACAGTCATGCCATGTGATATGAGCATGTCTACACGCTCTGGGTCGATCCGCTTGACCTCGTCAGCGAGGCGCTTCGCCTTAGCGAGCATCTCCTCGGTGTTTGTGTATTGCGTATCGGTCGGGACCGCGATAGGTGCGTCAGCGGGGCTTTGCCCCATGTGTATCTGCTTGGCCATCATATCCGTCACAAACGAACGCGACAGATTGCGTAATGGCTCTCTGAGTTGCTCTGCGATTGCGAGGTTTTCGGCTGTGAGTGGTATGTCGTTACCTATGAATAGCTTTGCGAGGCGTTCGTGCTGCTGATCGTAGCGCACACCGGCCTCCGAGAATACCTTTTTTACACTCGGTTCTATATCCCTGTACTGGTCATCGGGCATTGCTTGTTCATTTGCGCTTCCACCCGTATGCCTTGCTTTATATAGATCGTCGATCGTTACGGGCCTTGAATCGCGCGCGGATGGCTTCATCGCCTCCGTGATCTCCTCTGCTGACATCGACCTCGGCAATCTGTCCCACGCATTCTCCATCGCCGTACAATTCTTTTTATTTATCGGCAAGTCATTAGCGTTTAATGATCTGACGATACCTGCCCTTAACGCGTCACGCGATGCAGATCCGCTTCCATTTTTGTTTCCGTTTACGCGCTCGCCAAACAGCTCCTTTGCCTTTGAGCCGGACGCCATATCCGCTACCGCTTCTTCCGGCAGCTCCTCGGGCGGCTTCTTTTCCATCTCACCGGTCATCGAATTCAGCATGGTTAGGCTGATCTTTTCTAAGCTCACGCCGTTAGCCAAGAGCTCCCTGACCGCGTTCTGGTTTGCGTTTCCGGACGTGTACATGAGTTGATTTCTTATACGTGATACAGCCTTCGCAGCCTTTTCACGGGATTCGTCCTGCTCCGGCTTTAATTGGAACAGCTCCGTTACGAGTATATTCTTGTTCTGCTTGACCGACGCGTCTAACCTTTCACGACTCTCCGTCAATTGCTTAAGGGACAGGCCGTCCTTGCCGTTTTTTTCAACGGAAAAGCGCAACGTGTCCCCTACCTCACCGACCAGGCCGTCCGCATTGGCTGTAAAGGTATAGTTGTCCTTTGTAACCAAGGTTGCGATCCGTTCGTTCGCGGAGTTCTTGTTTATGCCCGTCAGCACGGCCTCGATCACAGAGCCCTGCTTATACGGAAGCCCGGACTTTTCCTGGGAACGGTCCGGGTTTATGTTTAACACATTTTGAGATACGGGGTTCAGCATATCGACCTCCGGTCTTTTTTTATTGACTTCACTTATCTATTCGATTTATACCTTTGCGCAATATCGCGCACATAATCATCCAAGGCTTTTATATCCGACAGATATATCGCGTTGTTCCAATCCGGCAACCTCTCAAATCCGCTGCTGCGTTCAATAGCCGCAGCGGGTTTTTGCGCCCACTCGGGCAAGGTCTGCAATCTTTGAGGTACTGTCTCGACCTTATCCGGGGATAATCTATACAGCATCGCCGAAAACTGTATAAAACTCACGTTATCGTTCGGTCTGAACGTACCGTCACCATTACCCGATACGACATTGTTTTTGTATGCGGCCATGATCTGTCTGTAGTACGGGTGATCCTCCGAGATATCGGTAAACACTTGCTCTGCGCGGGGGGTTCCCGAGGTCTTAACCTCAAGCTCAAACGTATCGGCCAAATATGCCGCTATCTGTGCGCGGCTGAGCGGTTTGTCCGCGGGCAAGCCATAGAACACCTTGTATTCGGCGGTGCGAACAACAGTCGGTAGCGCATTCGCATGAAAGCCCTCAGCGTGGAATGTGTAATACCCTATCTTTGACAGCTTCGTCTCGCATTTACCGGCTTCATCCGTTGATAATATGCGCAACATCCCGTCCGGGAATACCACATGCACATCAATACCCGATAACGGTATATTATTTTTCCTGCCTACCCACTGCGAATTCGATTCCTCCCAAGAGGCCTGTAGTGTCGATATATTAATATTTAATGTCTCGGCCTTTATCGAGTAGCTGAATGTTGTGGGTATGTAAGTGCGGGTGTTTCCATAATAAAGGAAAATCTTGTCGCCTTCCGAGATCGCGTCTTCGAGGAAGCCCTTCGAACCCGGCACCTCATAATTTACGATCTCGCCGTCACGGTTGATATACAGATACCAGTTGCCGTTACCGATATCATTTTTCTTTATACCGTTTATCGAATATATATCATTTCTGCCGTTTTGATTAAAAACGATCTCGATACCGCTTTTGGACAATACCTCCTCAACGGCCTCTCGCACATAAAAGGCCTTTACCGTATCGCTCGCGAGCAGCCTGTCGTGGCTGATGACATAGACATCCACCGAGTGCCCTACCTGCGCTGCATACGCGTCAAATCTCGGCACCAAGCCGATCGCCACGCATACCATCACGCCCAATATAAATCTATACAGTGTGCATTTTTTGTTCATCGCATTCATCCGTCTTCATTTTAATGATAATGATTCCATGTAATTTTCCCGCAGTATAGCACATTGTCGACACTTTTATCAAGCCGTGAATACTTTTTGGTAATTCTGGAAAAAATGATCAATGACAGAACACCATAAAAAGTTTCGGAGGGATATGCATGAAACAGATGTTAAAGGACCGATACATTATTATTATGTCCTGTGTGCTGGGGGTAATATTTACATTAGGAGCGGGATTGTGTACCAAGGTGTATTCGGCGACGATGACAAAGAGCATCTCAAACGAGGTCATTCGCCTGCACGTACTCGCAAACAGTGACACCGACATCGACCAAAACCTCAAGCAGCAGGTAAAGGACGGCGTGTTGGCTGCATTCGAAGAAGACCTGTCCGCATCGCAAAACATAAATGTAACACGCGCGTTTCTGGCCTCACATCTAAGCGAGATCGAAGCCGAGGCTCAGCGCCTTGTAAACGAAAACGGCTTTGACTACAGTGTAAGCGCGTCACTAACCCGCGATTACTTCCCGACAAAGGAATATGGGGATGTCGTTTTGCCTCCAGGCGAATACGAGGCGTTACGCATCGAGATTGGTCAGGCCGAGGGCAAAAACTGGTGGTGTGTGATGTTTCCACCGCTCTGTTATGTAGATCTCACGAAATCCGAGTTACCTCAGGACGCAAAGGATGAACTCAAACAGGTCCTTGGCGATGAGGAATATAAGCTTGTGACGAGCGTAAAGGGCCACGACCCGACTGTGAAGGTCAAGTTCAAGATCGTCGAATGGTGGCAGCAGAGGCAAAAGAATAAAGACGCCGAGGTTTTGACCGTAGCGCAGAACCGTCGATAATATTTCAAAAATGGAATTCAATAGAAATTCATGATGTGTTCATGATTCTTTCACATAGCATGGGTAAGATATCCTCATAAGCAACACAACACTTACCTATCAAGGAGGAATTTAACATGAAATTCAAGAAACCCTTACTCGGCATCGGCGGCGCATTATGTACCATAGCGTTAATAGCGTCATTGACGGTCAGCACATTCGCGGCGGGTACGACGGACGGCATGTCCTCGGCTACCCCAACTACCTCTACATCGGCTCCGGCCAACACGACAGACAAGACCGCGAGGATGCGTCCCGAGCTGAATGATGAGCAGAAGGCAAAGATGGATGCAACGCAAGAGAAATGGACACAGCTGACGGATGCGCAGAAGGAAGAGATCTACACGCTGAAGGACAAGGCGGCGGATATCGATACGCAGATCATCGACAAATACCTTGAATGGGGTCTGATCGATCAACAGACAGCCGACGACATGAAGAGCAATATAACAGACGGCAAGACCAAGATGCGCGAAGGCAGTCGAATGCCGATGCCATTCGGCGGCAAAGGCGGCAAACCCGGCAGAGGTTTTGCTCCGGGGCAGAAGCCCGGTACAGACGGTCCGACCGGTACATCCACCGCAACACCTCCGGTAATATAGTTTATACGGTCATAAGAAGCAATTATTCGATACAAAATGAAGAAATCCTTTATACGGGATTAAAAAATTTAAGGGGCTGCAACAATTACTGTTGACAGCCCCTTAAACTATGATTATAATATGTCCTTGCAAGCGTTCATACGAACGTGTTGCAAATCGATTTACATGTAAGCGAATTTACATGTAGGCAAAAACGCGCGACTATTATAGATTGCGCATCATATGCACTCGTGGCGGAATTGGCATACGCGTTAGACTAAGGATCTAATGGGAGCAATCCCGTGCAGGTTCAAGTCCTGTCGAGTGCAGTATTTTATACAGAAAAGCTGTCGGATATTAGTTCGACAGCTTTTGTTTTTATTGTGACTTAGTTTTGGTATAGGAGGCTCGGATATGATCTTGGAAACCGAAAGGTTATACCTGCGTGAGATGAATCAATCGGACTCTGAAGCGTTATGTAAGATTTTACAGGATGATGATGTAATGTATGCCTATGAAGGAGCCTTCAGTGACGAGGAAGTCCAAAATTGGCTCTACAAGCAAATGACCCGTTATAAAGAGAATGGATTTGGCCTTTGGGCAGTAATATCAAAAGAAACCAACGAGATGATAGGTCAATGCGGTTTATCAAATCAAATCTGGAAGGATAATACCCTTCTTGAAATAGGATATCTATTTCAAAAGTCACATTGGCATAAAGGTTATGCCATAGAGGCAGCGAAGGCATGTAAGGAATATGCTTTTAATGTGTTAATGGCAGACGAGGTCTGTTCAATCGTCAGGGATACGAACATCGCCTCTCAAACGGTTGCCATACGAAACGGAATGACTGTTGTAGATAATTGGACCAAGCATTTTCGCGGTGTTGATATGCCGCATCTGCTGTTTTCGATAAGAAAATAATGTATAGGGGGTTCCGGTCTGATGGTCATTGTAACGGATCTGGATAATACACTCTTGCGCTCGGATAAGTTCATTTCAGATTATACAATAGACGTGCTACATAAATGCAGGGCCCGAGGGCACACAATTATTTTTGCTACAGCGCGCTCTACCCAGGCCGCAGCGAGCTATATTAAACAGTTTCAACCTGATGTGTTTATAGGATATGGCGGTTCCTTAGCGACGGATACCAACGGACAGGTAATACATCGTTTAGATATTGCTCCCGATATTTCTAAGGCCCTGATCGACAGGTGTATGCTTACACCTGAAATACTTGCGATACATGCAATAAACGAAGACATAGCCTTAGCTAACCTTAAAGGGTCTGTTGAAGCGGACTTTTCGCATTATAGCTATACGGATTTTACAGACAGCGCATACCAAAGCTTCTTAAAAATATCCGTGGACAGCAATAGCCGTGAGGTTGTTGACCATATCGCAAAGGATTTTCCGATGTGCGACCTACTCCACTATACCGGAGAGACCCTGAGCCGGTTTGCAAATAAAGACGCGGTGAAATGGAACGCTCTGAAATCTGTGGCCGCCCACCTGTCGATAGACACAAAAGACTTTGTCGCATTTGGGGACGATTACAATGACATGGGAATGATATCCGGCTGTGGTATCGGGGTTGCCGTAGCAAACGCTATCGAGGATATCAAGTCAGTAGCAAATTTTGAATGCGACAGCAACGACAATGACGGCGTGGCTAAATGGATAGAGCAAAACATTCTGCGTCAGCAGATGTGCGATTAATAGCATTGAAAGGGGTATAGTAATGATTGATTTTCAAAATTCAAGCTTTCTAAAACTGAGGCGCGTGGCGGATTCCGATTTCTATTCGATGATCGCCGCGATGCTCATTGACGGTGAAGATGTGATCTCTACATATCGCGGGATCAGAGACGGGGTCGTATTTACGAACAAGAGGATCATCTCCGTCAATGTTCAGGGTGTGACAGGCAAGAAGAAGGACTTTACATCCATGCCTTACAGTAAAATACAGGTCTATTCCGTTGAAAGCGCAGGCGTTTTCGATTTGGACAGTGAGCTTGAATTGTACTTTTCCGGTATAGGCAAGGTTACGTTTGAGTTTACCGGCGATGCCAATGTATCCGAGATATGTAAGATGATCTCCGGATATGTCTTGAAATGATGATTAAGCTTCAGAATTTCACATGCGCCTTTTTGTGGTGCAATGATTACATGCTGATGATGAAACGCGCTGCAAATCGTGTTATTAATCCAAACTTTTGGAGCGGCGTAGGCGGCAAGATGGAATGCCATGAGATAAACGATCCATATCGATCATGCTTGCGCGAGATCAATGAGGAGACAGGATTGACATGTGATGATATAGAAGAGCTGCAACTAAAATATAACATAATGCGCCGACATGAAGATGTGATACGGCAAAGCTACGTCTACTTCGGCAATACTAAAACGCAAGCGGTAAAGCCTTCAGACGAAGGGGATCTATTCTGGATACCCAGAAATGACGTTTTAGACTATACGTTTACAGAGACCTATGCCGTAATGATGAAGCATTATTTCTCATCCGGCCACTTTACTGACAACGTAATAACAGGGATCGCCGAGAATAAACAAGGTGAGCTTCGGATGTCTTGGGCTTTGCTTTAGGGTTTATACCAGAAGGAGCCATTTTACGCCAAAGCTCCTTCGGCGGTGGCGATTGATATACAAATTTAAAGCCACGAAGCGCCCCTTGAAAAGCGGCCGGCACGATACCGGTGGGGAAAGGGGGAAGTGTAGAGA
>CAZUNC010000019.1:0-20770 GCA_964621475.1 uncultured Defluviitaleaceae bacterium
CGCCCAATTATGCCCTACCTGATTGAAGCTCGCCACACAATGTTCGGGTATGGTTATATTTAATCCGAGGTTATACGCATCCACTGCCGTATGCAGCACGCATATATCTGTGCATACGCCGCAGAGCGTCACATCCCGGATACACCTCTCTGCGAGCAAGATCGACAACTGCGTCCCCGCAAAACACGAGTATCGCGTCTTGTCTAACCCAATGACATGTTCATTTTCTTTGTTACTGTCATAAAAAACACCGGTTTGGCAATACAGTTCCCTGCCCCATGTGCCAAGGATATTATGCGGTGGGAACAGCTTGGACTCCGGATGAAACGGATCGTTTTCGTAATGAAGGTCATTCAGGAAGAACAGAAAGTCCCCGTTCTTGAGAAATTCCTCGCACATGCTCGATATTGTACTATCAATTGCCTGCCCACTTTCACCACAGGTCAACGCTCCGTTTTTATCAACAAAATCATTTGTATAATCAATTACCAACAATGCCCTTCTATTCTCCATTTCGTTTCCCCTTTCTACTATATAAAAACCTATTCAAACAACCCGAGCAGTTCATCCTTCGTGATCGTCGACAGTATCCCTTCGCCCTCTTTAATCACGGCCTCAGCCAGATCCTTTTTGGCTTCCTGCAGCGCGATGATGCGCTCCTCGATCGTATCCTTTGCGACGAGCTTGTATACGCTCACAGGCTTTTCCTGACCGATACGGTGTGCCCTGTCTGTGGCTTGGTTTTGCGCGGCGACATTCCACCACGGGTCGAAGTGTATGACCACATCTGCTGACGTGAGGTTCAACCCTGTCCCTCCCGCCTTCAGTGAAATCAGGAAAACCTCTGTATTGTCCGCGTTAAATGCATCGACGAGGCGCTTGCGCTCCTCCTTCTTTGTCTTACCCTCGAGTGTATAGAAGCTAATGCCCTCCAGCGTGAGCCTTTTTGCAATGATGTCGAGCATAGACGTGAACTGAGAAAACAACAGCACCTTGTGCCCACCGTCTACGGCCTCCCGCAGTAACTCGATGCAGGCCTCGAGCTTGCCGCTCTCTTCTGAATAGTTTTCGTAGCAGAGCGTCGGATCACAGCATATCTGCCGCAGCCGTGTCAAAATCGCAAGTATCGCAATCTGCTCCTTCGAAAAATCCGACAACGCGATCTTTTCTTTAGCGAGTGCCGCATTGGCCTTGTATAACTTGCTTTGCTCGTCCCCTAGGGCGGAATATATAACGGTTTCGGTCTTTTCCGGCAACTCCTTTAGAACCTCTGACTTTAACCTGCGTAAAATAAACGGCGCGACCATTTTGTTTAACAGCGACAACGCAACGGCATCGCCGTCCTTGACCGCAGGCACCTCGAAGCGCTCCTTGAAGCGTGTATAGGTATGCAAATAACCGGGCATCAGAAAGTCGAATATGCTCCATAGCTCTGATAATCTGTTCTCTATCGGCGTACCCGTCAGTGCACAACGGTACTTGCTCGGTACGGCCTTGACCCCCTGTGCGGCCTTTGTGTTGCGGTTTTTGATAAACTGCGCTTCGTCTATGACCATATAATAAAAGCTTCTTTTATCATATAACTTCGTATCGCGCTTTAAAAGATCATACGAGGTTATATACACGTCGCAATCCGCGGACTGCGTCATCAACCTCTCGCGTTCGGCAGCCGTGCCGATCACGGTTATAGCGTTTAGTTGCGGTGCAAATTTTTTGATCTCGGCCTCCCAGTTTAGTACGAGTGAGGCCGGACAGCATATCAATGACGGTAATGTATTGCCGCCTTCCTTTGCTCCGAGCAAGAGCGCAATCACCTGTAGTGTCTTGCCGAGGCCCATGTCATCAGCCAATATCCCCGCAAAGCCATACTGTTCAAGCGTGCGCAGCCAACGAAAGCCCGTCTTCTGATAACCGCGAAGCACACGCTCTAAGCTGTCGGGCAGCGAAAAATCCGTGTCCTCGGCCGTCCGCATGTTCCTAACCAGCTCCCTAAAGTGCCTGTCGCGTTCAAGGTCTATATCCTCGTTATTACGCAAAAGGTTATCCACAAGCAAGACCCGGTGCTTTGGTACTGTCACGCTGCCGGTTGCGAGCTCGTCCTTTCCGAGATCGAGACCGTCCGCGAGCGCGGCCATGCTCGCGTACACGCCCCCCATCAACTCCACAAAGCCGCCGCCCGTGAGCCTGTGATAACGCTTGTTCTTGCGGTAGCTCTGCAAGATCTCAAACAGCTCCGACTTATCCATATCGATCCCCGAGAAATCGATCTCCAGAAGATCACTCTTAATACTCACGCCGACGCTATTCTTTTTGGGCCTGACGATCGATGTATTCTTGAACGCATCGGTCATGTATACCTCATACTGATCATAGAGCTTTGGCAGCCTCTCGTTCAGGAATCTGTATATGCCATCGTCATCGGTCTTTAAATAAAACAACTCACGCTCCTCGTCAAAGTCATCAAACAGTGTCCTTAACGTAACAAATGAGGTTATCTCCGCCTCAGTATTTCTAAGAGGCTTGATCTCGCCCGCGGATTCATCACCGAAGTCCACAACAACAGTGCCTTCCTCGGTCTCGTACCGGAGCTTCAAACGTGCTGTGAGCTCCGAGCGGTGCGGCGCATCCAAATATACCTCGGCAACATATTTATGCGGCAGGTACTCGTTGAGACAATCTATATCCCCCGTGACATCCGCATATTTTGAGAGCATCGGCATCACGAGCGAAAGGAACATGGTCATATCCTGTTGATCGACAAACAAATGTTCCTTATATCTGGTAATCGGCTTCAGCATCGTAGTGTACAGCATTGAGAAGTCTTCCTCACAGCGGCGTATCTCCTGCGCGCTGACGATGTAAATATATTTTCGACCTTCCACAAACCGGACATCCGTTTGACAGCTCAATGTTATGCCGCTATCTGATTTTTTAATGCGCACCGGTACACGTATGGTCTTTTCGCAGACCCGCATCGGGACAGGCTTCTCGTTTCGTTCTGACACAGCCAACTCCGCATCCATATATAAGTCAAAGAAATGGTCTACGAATATCGGAGGCAGATACATCCGCTTTCGGCTGTCATAATCCCTGGTATACGTACTGTATGCCCGGAGCACGAGTTCAGCCAACATGCGTGACCGCGGATCATATTTGCTCATATCGTGATTGAATTCGAATTGCTTTCCATACTCATGGTGCTCGTATAATCGGGAACTGCTCACAAACTGCTCAATGCTTTGCACCGCATACTGCCTCTGTCTGCCGATTGTCAGTGATATCTGAGTCCCGGATGCATAGTCCAGGTGCAGTATCGGGATCAATTTTACAGGCTCGTCAACTTCCGCGGGACTAAAGCGCGCCTCAACCCTGCGTGTGCCAATAAATATAAGCTGCTGCATCATTTCATGTACGATCGCATCCGAGCCACGCTTCTTAAAAGCCTCACTGCCTTTTTGTACGCCTTTCATGACTTTCTTAGAGCGAGGCGCACTGACCGCTTTATTAGCTTCCTTTTTTGATTCGACCAGCAGTGCCACAGCTACCAAGTGCTTACAAAGACCCGGATACTCACTAAAGGCCATACACTCACAATTGTATTCATTGATCGTACCGCTTTTATCCAACAGGATCGTCACGTTGTAGTCATCGGTCTCACCGTTTACAAGCCCGATTATTTCATTACCGTTTATCTCACATCGTGTTATGCGATTCTGCGCAAACAGCTTCGCTCCCTTTCTGAATGTATTCATCGAATCGGTATTCGCTTGTATGTCGCCGGTTGTTATTAACATGGAGCATCCCTCATTAGTGTTTTAATAGATTAGTTAAAGTGAATTATACAACATTTTACATCACGCTGTGAACCTTTCCTTCAACTAATCCTTTATGCCCGGCACATTGAAATACGAGTCGGGTATCGGTTCCGAGATGAATGTGTTCACGAGTGGGATGTCACGCGTGATGCTGATCTCGTCACGCTGCAGGGGGTTCACGACGCGTGCAGTAGCCTCCACATGCAGATAGACCTGGAAGTTTATCTGGTTGATGCCAGTAGACTCAAAGCCCGAGCGGTAATCGACCACCGCCGAGCCCATAGGTAAAATGCCGAATGTTACATTAGGCCCGACATTCGAAAACACACCGTAACCCATAACCGAACCCGCCGGTATCACAATGACCTCCGACGAGAGATTGTTTAGCTCTTCGGAGATCAACAGCGCTGCCTTATTACATATCTCATTGACCAAGATCGTGTTCACGGACATAGAGCTAATCACTCCGGTCACATCATGTTTGACCGTATAGAAGTCCTCCGACTTCAACGAATTCTCAGCGATAATGCGTGAAAGCGATTTGTTAACGGCGTTATTTATTAGGGTCTTTGCACGCAGATTTGCCATTGTGACCGCAGTAGGCATAAAGTTACGGTCAAACTCTTTTATAACGAATACGACCGCGAGCATCATGCATAAAAGAGCCCCGAAAAATATCAGCATACCCTTTCGCCGCCGCTTTCGACCTTTTGGTGCCTTTGGTGCCTTTGGTGTCTTAGAGGATTTCGGCAACCTCGGCACGGTCTTTGGCCATATGACCTTTTTCATAAGCCTAGCCATCACATCACCCCGCTTTGCGGTTTGATTCTATTGATATGTATATGCGAAACCATTCTCGTACTATATGCATGAGTTACGATTCTTTGAACATTGACTCAGGAATTTTACTAATGCTATAATGTGGCAAGTTATGTGGAAAAATCATTTATAGGAGGAAACATGATGAAGGGCAGGAGTATTTTCCTATTGGTGCTCATATTGGCAATTGCCGCCGGACTGAGCGCGTTGTCTTATTTCGGTATCGGGAGCGAGCACACCCTCGGTATCCAAAACATAAGGCAGGGTCTCGATTTAAAGGGCGGCGTTTCCATTTTATACGAGGCGGGCGTCGAAAATCCCTCGGATGCGGACATGAGGGCTGCACTGCAATTGATCCAGAGACGTTTGGATGCGCGCAACTACACAGAGGCGCAGGTAGGTAAGCAAGGAAACAGACAGATTCGTGTAGACATCCCGGATGTTGACGATGCAGAAAAGGCTGTCAGCGAGGTCGGTAAAACCGCTTTGCTGTCATTCCGCGACGAGGGCGGCAACATACTGTTGACCGGTACAGATGTCGTTAAGGCCGAAAAGGCAATGTATTCGCAGACACAGGGGGTCGCAGCCGAGATAGTCGTATCGCTTGAGTTTAACGCTGACGGTACAAAGAAATTTGCGGACGCAACCGGAGCAAATGTAGGCAAGCCGTTATATATCTACCTCGACGAGGAGATGATCAGCGCGCCGAACGTCAACACAGCTATCACGGACGGTAAAGCGATCATCACCGGCCAATTCACAGCCGAATACGCTGAATATCTCGCTACAACGATCAGAGAGGGCTCTCTGCCTTTCGCATTGAATGTAATAAGCATGAATAATGTCGGCGCGTTACTCGGTGCTGACGCATTGCGGACAAGCATTACAGCCGGCATCATCGGCTCATTGCTCGTGCTGTTGTTTATGGCAATTGTATATCGTGTACCCGGCATCTGCGCGGATCTCGCGTTGGTGCTCTACATCGGCATCGTACTGGTTTTCCTGAGCCTGTTTAAGATCAACCTCACGCTGCCAGGTATCGCAGGTATTATCCTGTCGATAGGTATGGCCGTCGACGCAAACGTTATCATCTTTGAACGTATGCGAGAGGAAATCAAGTCCGGACGAACATTGCGAACTGCCATAGGCGCAGGCTTTTCAAGAGCATTCCCTGCAATACTTGACAGTAATGTCACAACACTTATTGCTGCCGTTGTACTCTACTGGCTCGGCACAGGCCCCGTAAAGGGCTTTGCTCAGACACTTGCAATCGGTATCATCGTGTCCATGTTTACGGCGCTTGTTATCACAAAATTCATCATCACAAACGTGGTGGGGGCAGGCGTTATCAATACCAAATTTTTCTTTAAAAAGGCAAAGGAGAATTAAGCATGTTGAAGGTCATCCAATATAAAAATAAGTACTTTTTATTTTCCGCTGCCGTTTTAATCATAAGCCTTGGTATTATGCTGTTTAACGTGGCTTCGGGACGCGGACTGTTTAATTTTGACGTAGAATTTTCGGGCGGCACATCGTTTCAGGTCAACATTGGTAAGTCGTTTGATAACAACGAGGTCGCTGACGTTGTTCGCAACATAACAGGTCAGCAATCCCCTCAGATACAAAAGGCCGGCGACGGTACACAGGTCATGGTCAAGATCAGGTCTATCGACCAAGAGACCCGCACAAAGCTTATAGCCGAGTTTGAAAGCAAGTACGGTATCACCAAGGATGCCATCAACTACAGCGACGTGAGCCCGACCGTTAGCGCCGATATGCAACGTGCCGCTATTATGGCCGTATTGGTTTCGTGTGTGGCGATGCTTGTGTATATCTCAATCCGTTTCCGTGATATAAAGCTGGGCTCGTCCGCTATACTCGCGCTGATGCATGACGCGTTAATTATGCTCGCGATCTATGGCGTACTGCGTATACCGCTCAACTACTCGTTCATCGCGGCTATACTGACGATCTTGGGATACTCCATCAACGCGACGATCATCATCTTTGACCGCATAAGAGAGAATAGAAATCTGATGCGTAAAAGATCGATAGGCGATATCATCGATACGAGCGTGAACCAGACACTACGCAGAACAATGTTTACATCGGTCACATTGCTGATCGCTATATTCTTCCTGTATATCCTCGGCGTGCCTTCGATCAAGGAATTCTCCTTACCGATCATGCTCGGTGTGTTATTTGGTACCTATTCATCGATATGTCTGTCATCAAATTTCTGGTACGCAATGCTCCCAGCAAAGCTTAAATGAGCAATCCGTCACGGGAATATGAAATGTCCAATCACGATCCTAAGCGTTTGATCGTGAAGTATTCACTACCACCTATCATCGGTATGCTCATAAACTCGCTATACAACACCGTCGACCGCTTTTGGGTTGGGCGCATACATGGCATAGGACAGGCCTCGCTTGCAGGCATCGGTCTCACAGCCCCGATCATGAACGTGATACTCGGGCTGTCGATGCTTATCGGTATCGGCGCAGCCACATCCATATCCATACGGCTCGGTCGCTCAGACAAGGAAGGCGCAGAGCAGGTCGTGGGTAACGCTGTGAGCTACATACTGATCATCGCGGCTGCGTTTACCGTAATAGGTGTATTATTTACACAGCAGATACTCACTGCCATAGGCACCACACCTGAGACGATGCCATATGCGCTATCTTATCTGCGCATCATCATACTCGGTTCGGTGTTTGGCATGTCCTCGTTCGCTGTAAACCACACAATACGTGCAACCGGGAACTCGATGCGCTTCGCGATGACGCAGATGGTCGGCGGTATATGTAATATGATTCTCGACCCGATCTTTATATTTGTGTTCAACATGGGCATAGCGGGTGCGGCCACCGCAACGATAATATCCCAGGCGTTATCTACGGCGTTGGTGTTCTCTTATTACTTCGGCAAGAAAACGCCACTACGTCTGCACATAAAGAACCTGAAGCCACGCTTTGATATACTGATGGATATAATATCCATCGGGGTCTCACCGTTTATCATGCAGATCATGGGTAGTTTGATCATGATCGTTGTAAACTACAGCATGCATTACTATGGTGAAAAGGAGCTCGGTCCGGGTGGTGGTGTCACGGCCATCAGTGCGATGACGATTATATTGAGTATCTCGATGCTCATATATATGCCTGTATTTGGTATCAATCAGGGTACGCAGCCTATCATCGGCTTCAACTACGGGCGCGGGGATTATGCGCGACTCAGAGCCTCTTACAAGTGGTCTGTGTTATACAGCATAGCGATTATGACCTTCGGGTTTATTATGATACAGTTATTTGCGCCGCAGCTGATCTCGATCTTTAACAGTGAGGATCCGTTTTTAATACAGACCGGCTCCATGGGTATGCGTGTGCATTTGTGCATGTTGCCGCTCGTGGGATTTATGATACCCACTACAAATTTTTTTCAGGCTATAGGACGCGCAAATATCTCAATACTACTGAACCTACTGCGTCAAGTGATCCTGTTGATACCGGTATACCTGTTATTGCCTTTGATTTTAGGTTTCTCGGGTCTCTGGTTTGCGGGACCCATCGCGGATTTTATCTCTACGATACTCACCGCATTCTTTATCCGCAGGGAATTTAATATCCTTTCGAATACTATGGTCAAGGAAGGCGTAAATTGAAGTAAATAAATGAATATAAAATGGAGGGATTGTATTGAAAGGTAAAGAACTGCTCAGTATCAAGACCATCGTGGCTATCGGTTTAGGAACCGCTGTTTATGTAATCCTCAGTCGGTTCGCATCGGTACCCACGCCCATCCCGAACACCAACATCGCTACCTGCTACGGATTTCTGGCGCTCATAGCCGTGATATTCGGGCCTGTAGCGGGCTTCTTTGTTGGACTGTTGGGGCACGCTCTGACCGACCTGATATTCTATGGCTCGCCGTGGTGGAGCTGGGTCATTCCATCGTCATTGATCGGCTTGGGTGTAGGGCTACTCTCCTACCGCTTCAAGATCGCTGACGGTGAATTCGGTACGAAAGACATCATCACGTTCAACATCATCCAGGCTATCGCAAATGCAGTCGCGTGGTTCCTCGTAGCCCCGACACTCGACATCCTGATCTATGCAGAGCCCGCCGATAAGGTATATACACAGGGCATCGTAGCAGGTATCAGCAATATCGTGACCGTAGCAATTATCGGCACGCTGTTGATATTGGCGTATGTAAAGACAATACCAAAGACAGGAAGCCTAAAAAAAGATTGATAGTCTTAACATAAAAGGCTGTAGCAAATGAAAACCTTTACCACTCGGTTTTCTTTGCCACAGCCTTTTACTATGTCTAACTTTTTTTAAATCTCACTCATGTAGATGTCTATCTCTTTTGAGCTTACGTTTTATAAACCATATCCTGCAAAAAGCAAATGTCACAAGAAATGACGAGAAGCAGACCAAGGATACGATAGCGATTCGCTCGTTTATGAGGTGTTGATCAGAAATCAAATGTATTATGTTTGAAAATAGGATGCAAAGCTGGCTTATACTCAATATACCAAAGATAAGCAATAGGTTGTTAAGTGGCTTTAACCTCGAATCAATATCAGATAATAGATCAAACGTGCCGCATTCTGTCTTTTTGCGAAAATACACCCATCGATTAAACGCCCCTAGATACTCCGCGCCTGTTTCCTCTATGAATTTAATATATTGCGTGCTCTCAAGACTCGAGGGCCAATTATCAAGAAACTGCATCCTGACAGTATATTCGTGAGGCTGTCCCTCCTCAAAAACATAGGTGCAAAACCCTACCGATACAAGCTGCAAGCCTTTAGCTGACATCTCGTTCAGCCATTTCTCTTCCTTTTCAAAATCCCATACCCAAAACCATCTATACTTAGTCTTCCTCATTATACTTCACCCCTCATCAGATATTTACCGTTATTAAGTAGTTCCTCAAGCCTTCTGATCTCGTTTTTAAGAACCGTCCTGCCTTGTTCGGTGATTTGATATTCCT
Organism: uncultured Defluviitaleaceae bacterium; assembly: GCA_964621475.1. GTDB lineage: Bacteria > Bacillota > Clostridia > Lachnospirales > WQUN01 > CAYURR01. The sequence goes on from CAZUNC010000019.1 coordinate 9,645, forward strand.
TTTTTCTGCTGTCCTTTACACCGGCCAATGCTATGATCCAGTTCTTTTCGAGCATGGAGTTGATCGCTCCATACAGTGTTCCGGCAGCTAATCTAACCCTGCCGTTTGATAGGCTTTCGATATTCTGCATAATACCGTATCCATGTAGTGGTGATGTTAGCGAAAGCAGTATATAGTACACCGCTTCCGTGAGGGCTATGCTGTCATTTGCACCCATTTTATATCTACCCCCGTTATACATTCATCCGTTATACCGTCCGACGATATAATCATTATAACGGGATCCGATATATATGTCAACCTCCGAATGTGATAATCTCCGAATTCTTCACAGCGTCCTCACAAAGCGCGTCAAGCTGTGGCAAGCGGCTTTCTATAGATTCTATAATACTCACCTTAGGCTTGGTCTCAGGATGCTTGTCTACAAATATCGTACAGCAGTCCTCATATGGCCGTATCGATATCTCGTATGTGCCGATCTCCTGGCCTATAGCGGTGATCTCGTGCTTGTCCATTGCCGCGAGAGGACGCAGTATAGGCAGCTTTGTAGCTGAGTTTACCGCGGCTATACTGTGTATGGTCTGGCTCGCGACTTGTCCGACGCTGTCGCCTGTCACGATACATAGGCAGCGCTCGGCCTGTGCTATCCCATCTGATATCCGAAGCATCGCGCGTTTCAAAAAGATCGTGAGCTTATCCGACGGCACATGTTCCTTCAGATAAAGCTGTACCTCCGTAAACGGCACCACATAGAGACGTATATAATCCGTGTAGCGCGAGAGTTGCTTAGCGAGATCGAGCACTTTCTCCTTTGCAAGTTCCGAGGTATACGGCGGTGAATGCATATATGCGCAAGTGATATCCACACCGCGCTTGGCTATCATGTAACCCGCGACCGGGCTGTCAATACCACCCGAGAGCATGAGCACCCCCCTACCCGACGATGTATACGGCAGTCCGCCCACAGCCGCTATCGTATCGGTGTAGATATACGCGTGATTGCGCAGCTCTATATGCAACGTTACATCGGGTTGTTTGAGCTTTACGCTCGTACCAGGGATCTGCTCCAAGATCATCCCGCCGAGCTGTTCGTTTATATCCTGCGAACGCACGGGCAGATGTTTGTTAGCGCGACGCGTGTCTACCTTGAAGCTATACGGCGGCGTATGGCGCTGCTTTAAAAACGCTAACGCAACCTCCGGCAGCGATGCGCTGTCCGCGTGTTCCATGCGCAGAGCCGGACACACACCGATGATGCCGGGCACATTCTTAACGATATTGATCACATGATCCCAATCCTGTGTCCAGATGATTTCACTCCCCGCTTCGGCAGTATTCCCCGCTTCGGGTGCATCCTCAGCATACTCCAGCACAAACCGCCCAAGCTCTCCCGAGACGCGAAAGTCCCCTACCCTTGCCATACGCTTCTTTATGCTGCCTATCAGACGTTTTTCCAACAAATGCCTATTGTCTCCGCGCAGACTGACCTCGCCATATTTGATTAATAATACCTGCTTCACATCGTCCTCCGTAGCTGCGCGACGGTCTCGCACAATATTTCCAAAGCCTCATGGGCCTGTTCCGTCGTATTCATATGGCTGAAGCTAAATCGTAGCGCCGCATCCGCGCGCTGTTTGGAATAACCCATAACCTCGAGCACCTTGTAACCCGCGTTTTTTCCGCCGCGTCCGCCAGCGGTCTTACATGCTGCACCTGTCGAGACATACACAGCCCTCGCACTCAATGCGTTCATGAGCACCTCTCCACGCAAACCCATAAAACTCATGTTTAATATGTATGGGCTATCGCTCTCCGGCGAGCCGTTTATGTACACATCCGGGATCGTTTGCGCCGCGGTCGCGAGTATATCCTTAACTGCCTTTATGGAGTGACGGTTATCGGCCATCGAGCTAAACATGTCCTGCGCTGCCTGAGCCATCAGCACTGTGCCCAGCGTGTTTTCAGTGCCGGGTCTGATGTCCTGCTGCTGCCCGCCTCCATACAACAGTGGGCGAATGCGCACCTTCTTACGTTTATATAATACACCCACACCCTTGATGCAGTGGATCTTGTGTCCGCTCATGCTGTATAGGTCTATATTAGACAGCGAAAGTCGCTCCTTGCAAAACCCCTGCACGCCATCCGTGTGGAATATCGTGTTTGCATTCTTTTTCTTTACTGCCCGCGCGAGGCCGTCGATATCGTTTATGGCTCCAGTCTCATTATTTACATGCATGATGCTTACGAGCGCGGTTTTTTCCGTTACACCATTAAAAAGGCTTTCGCCGTTCACTTTGCCGTCTTTGTCCGGTTCGGCATAGGTTACGGTAAAGCCTTCGTTTGTGAGTATATCCGCCAGCGATAATACCGACGGATGCTCGGTCTTGCCTAATATAATATGATCATGCGTTCGCTTGCGGCTCATGACGGTGCCAACGATAGCTAAATTGTTGGCTTCGGTGCCACCCGATGTCATGATGATCTCATCCGGGTGCACATGCAGCAGCTCCGAGATAATCTCTTTGGCCCTTTTGAGCTCCCTTGCCGCAGCGATCCCGAGCGAATGTCCCGATGCGGGGTTTCCGTAAAAATCCCCCATGAATGAGGCAGCCCGTTCAATGATCTGTGGTGTAGGTGGTGTCGAAGCCGCGTTATCAAAATAGATGCCGTTCATATCTGTATTTAGTAGCGCAGCTTCATTACATCCCTGATAACACGCAGCACCATCGCCTTGTTATAGGGCTTTGTAATAAAGTCCGCAATACCGCTTTCGGCGGCGGCCTCTACCTTTTCGCGAGATGTGATGTTAAAGCAGAGCACCACATGTGTATTTTTGTTGTATCCCTTTATTTCCTTTACGATGTCCGTGATGCTCATACCGCCGGTGATGTCAGCCTCGACCAACACGACATCGGGGTTCGCGTCCTCTAATAGGATCACACAACCCGGTCCCGTGCCCGTCTCCTCTACGACCTCGATGTCCTCTGCCGCCGCGAGTATGTTCTTCATCATCTGTCTGCTTACCACGGAGCTGTCCGCTATAAGTACCTTAATCCTATCCACGGCTATTCCCTCCAAAAATATTATACTCATAAAATAACATGATCAAAGCCGCAAATGCGGCGGTTTCCGTTCGTAATATGCGCTTGCCGAGGGTCAGCGTTTTTATCCCGTTCGCGCTAAACAATGCGGCCTCATCCGGAGAGAATCCGCCTTCGCTGCCCACAAAAAACGCCATGGAGCCTACATTGGGTTCCTGTGATTTCAAATAAGTCTTGATATCGAGCGCAACCTCATCCTCGTACAGTGCAAATACCCTCTCAAAGCGTTTACTGTCTGCAATGGCTTGCTCTAAATTCATGATCTCACCGATACGCGGTATGATCCCGCGCCGCGACTGCTTTGCAGCAGCCTCCGATATATTGCGGTAATGCGCGAGCTTCTTGTCCGATTTTTCGTTGGGCTTTACTACGGTATATCGGCTCGTGATCGGTACGATCTCAGCCACGCCCAGCTCAACGGTCTTTTGGACGATCAGCTCCATCTTGTCAGACTTAGGCATCGCCTGATAAACACATACCTTCATCTCAGGCTCTGCTACGCACCGTTGCTTCTTCTCCGGCATAACCTCAATGACCGGGCGTTTTCTTGAGGCCCTATTGCCTGTTTCCTTTGTAATACCGATTATTCTGCAAATGTATTCGTAACCGTCACCGTTTAGCACCGTGATCGTGTCGTCCTCGTTTACGCGCAACACCGCCAGATGCTCCGCGTTCTCGTCTGTGAGGAAAAATGACACAGCCTCCGTAATCTGATGCTCAACAAAGAACCTCACTCAAACCACCATACTATGCAATACCAACCGTCCCGTTCAAATACCTCGATCAACGTAAAGCCAGAGTCAGTAAGCATGGTCTTGACATCCTCGAGGCGACTCTCGATGATCCCGCTGGTTATCAGCAGTCCACCCTTTTGTATACAGCGCTGATAGAAATATTTTAATTCGACGATGACATCCGCGACGATATTTGAAACGATCAGATCATATCTACGACTCGTGAGCTTCTCAAACGCCTCGCCTCCACAGAGCACATTACCCGTGTAGGTATGCAGATGTTCCTTTTTTATATTATTTAGCGCGGCATTTTGCAGAGTGGTCTTTTCTGCGTAGGGATCTATATCGCATGCCCACACATATGCAGATGGGTTTAGCAGCATAGAAACAATCGACAGAATGCCGCTGCCACACCCGATATCCAATATGCAAGGGTTTTCCGGTATATACTTCTCTATAGCCTCGAGGCACAGCTGGGTCGTCTGATGCAATCCGGTCCCAAACACATGACCCGGGTCAATCGTAAATACGACATCCTCAGGTTTGCTGTCATAGTCCTCCCAGACGGGTCTGACTACGATGCGTTTGCCTATGCGCAGTGGCTTGTAATATTTCTTCCATTCATTGAGCCAAACCTCGTCATCCTCTACATCCGTGACGAATTCGCAGTCTGGCATAGACACACGTATATTACCGAGCGTCTCCGTGCCGTTCGGATCGTTTGGCAGATAGAAATCCACCGTGACCAACGCGTCTTTATCGTCCTTACGCGCTTCAACTTCTTTCATCAGATCCTCGTCGACATAGTCCCATACACCCGACGTCTCTTTGAGATATTCAGACACCTCGGTCGGATCGTTTATCTGCGCACCCTCGATCCCAAAGTCCGAGAGCTGTGCGAAAAGGATGTCCTCTTCGCCACGGGGCACGCTCGTACTGACCTTAATCCACTCCATTGCCATCAACTCCATAAATCTTGCATTCATTCAATATCTTGTGTATTATGACCACAGTCTATCACATTGAAGGATTCTTAGCAAATGTATGGAGTTAGGATGCGGAGGTGATATAACTGTAAATAGTTTAGGTTTTTGCTATGTTTGGAATCAAAAATTAACGTTGACGGATGAGTCATAAGGAGGATTTATAGTATGAAAAAATACCGTATAGGCTTGATAGGCTTCGCGCATTCGCATATGGGCGACAATGTGCGATCATTCGCCGGTCTCGATGTGGAATGGGTTGCGTCCGCAGACATAAAACCATTAGTCGAACCGATTAACGACAGCATGGGTACACGTTATGGCATAATGAACTTTATAAATGAAAAGCTCGGTATAAAAAAGATTTATAATGACTTTAGACAGATGCTCGACGAAAACGAAATGGACATAGCGTTGGTCTGTTGTGAGAACGCGTTCCATGGATATGTCTGCGAGGAGATACTCAGGCGCGGCATACATGTCATCGTAGAAAAGCCCATGGCTACAACGATGGGCGATGCGCTTCGGATCGCGCAAGCCGCGAAGGACGGTAACGCAAAGATCATAGTAAACTGGCCCTGCACATGGTGGCCCGGTGTCAGGAAGGCACATGAGCTCTGCGAAGCCGGTGAGATAGGCAAGATATTCAAGATTACATATAGGAATGCAGATTCGTTGGGGCCGCTGTCATACGGACAGCAGGTAACGGAATATGAAAAGGGCTTTGAATGGTGGCATCAGGCAGAAGCCGGAGGCGGCGCGTTATTGGATTACTGCTGCTACGGTGCGTGTCTGTCGCGTTGGTTCCTCGGAACCTCGCCAGTATCGGCATATGGCATGAAGGCCAATTTTAACAGCCACTATGGCAGCGCGGAAGACTATGCAACGATCACCGTACGTTATCCCGAAGCCATTTCGATCGTAGAGGGATCATGGACGACGCTGTCTACAGGCATCCCGAACGGACCTATAGTATACGGGCTCGAGGGCACATTGGTCGTGGACGGCCCAGAGGTGCGCATACATAAAACACGCCACAAGACCGAGCCCGACAAGGTGTTCGTAGCGGATCCCCTACCTGAAAACAGGAATACCCTGGGCAAGGAGGTCATCCATCACCTTGAGACCGGCGAAGCCCTGCATCCGACGTTAGACCTTCCGGTCAACCTCGATGCCATGTCGATACTTGACGCGGGCATACGCTCGGCTCAAAGCGGCAAAATGGAAAATGTCCTTGATAGGTATTCCTGTATAGGCAGATAATTATTCGAACTTAAATACACCAACCATATCGCTCAGTATATCCGATTTGTTCAGCAGCTCCTGCGCAGACGCAGAGTTTTCCTCGGAAATAGCCGTGGTCCTCGTGACCACACCCGAGATGCTGTTCAAGCCGTCCGTGACAATCTCGGACGAGGCCACCTGTTTCTTGGAGCCTTCGGATATCTGGGCGATTATTTTACTGATCTCATCCACATTGTTTATGATCTTAAGCAGTGAACCGGATGTGCGCTCGGCGGTTTGGGTACCATTGCCGATCTTTATTAACGTATCGTCGATAAGACCCGATATCTCCTGCGCCGACTCCTGGCTGCGTGTAGCCAGGCTCTTAACCTCGTTTGCGACCACCGCAAAACCCGCTCCGTGCTCGCCCGCGCGTGCGGCCTCGATGGACGCATTGATGGCGAGGATGTTGGTCTGGAACGATATGTCGTCGATGACCTTTACAATATTGGCTATGCTACCCGACGCAGCCTTGATCGCCTGCATCGAATCGAGCATTTCCTTTATCTCCTTGCTGCTGACTGCAGCATTGTCCCTCGATGTCGCTGCGACCAGATCTGCCTTGTCAGATTCTTCGGAGATATTTTTTATATCGTGATTGATCTCCGACATCGCGCTCATGAGCCTGTCGATTGAAATGGCCTGATCCTGCGCACCATCTGACAATACGCCGCTGGCCTCCGATACATGCTTTGCACTCGAGTTAACCGTTTCGGCAGCGTCCGCAATCTCACTGAGCACAGAATTAAGCGTTGTTAGTATCATATTGATCGAGGATTTGATATCAGCGAAATCTCCTATATAATCCCTGCCTATCGAGCCGCGCAGATCCTTTCTGGATATGCCGGATAGCACCTCAGATATCTCGTCTATATATGAGCGTAGCTCCGCTATCGTTTCATTCATCATTAGTTCTATCTGCTTGAACTCACCTTTGTACTGACCGGTCATGCTCGCATGCATATTGCCCATAGACATCTCTTGCAGCGTACGCTTTACCTCATCTATCGGCACTGATATCGCCTCAATGACGTTATTGAGTTTCAGGATCATTTTTTTCCAGTCACCGTCAAAGTTGCCAGCCTGTGCCCGCACGTCTAACTTACCGTCAATCGCAGCCTGAGCGAGTAGACTGATCTCCGAGTTTACATTCCTGAGGTTGTCGCGCAGGGTCTCGATGATCTGATTGCCCTGATACAACTTACCCGGAAAGCGCCTGACCTCGGCATTGAAATCACCCTTGCTAAAGCTGTCGAACACCTTGAGTACCTGCATGAAGTTATCTGCGTACATAGCGGTCATTTGATTGATACCGACTGCCATCTCTTTATACGCTCCGGTAAACTTCTCCGCGTCGATATGATGTGTAAACTCACCGGCTCCGTGCATCTTGGAGGTTTCGGTCAGTTCCTCGACAACACGTGTAAGCGTGTCATGCACACGCATCATATCGTTACTCAAATGCCCGATCTCATCCCTGTTATTGGTGGACAACGAGAAGTTCAGATCACCGCGCGCGAGATTGTCAGCCCCATGTGCTATACGTTTAATAGGATTTACCACCACACGCATGATCAGAAACCAAACGACAAACACGGATATCAACAGCACCACCGCCGATACCACGAGCATCCATGCCATAATGCTGTTCGCAGGTGCGACGACCGACTTCTCCGGTATCGCGGCATATAGCTTCCAGCCCGCAACTGAAATCGTCGCGGGAACCATGTAACGTACTACATCGTCATAATCCTTTATCATTACGCTCTGGGACATCTGAGGGGTTATCACATCGGTATATTGTGCTATCGATGAGAGATTGGTCATCCCGTTTTCCGTCGGCAGGAAACTCTTGTTATTGTGATATATAATGTCACCCTTTTGATCCGTGAGCATGACATACCCACCGTCCGGCACTTCCACAGTGCCCAATGTCTCGGAGATCGTATCCATGAACAGATCGACCGCGTTTACGGTTCCCTTTCCTTCCACCTTGCCGATATCCTTAGCGGCTGTGATGACGAGTTTGCCGGTCTCCGTATCCAGATACGGCTCGGTAAACACCACCTTACCGTTAGCAACCTTTGCAGCCTGATACCAAGGGCGTGTGGTAGCCTTCCAACCGGCCTCCGGGATCCATGCCGATCCGAAGAACGCAGTGTCATCTTCAAAGCCCACATACGCGTCCAGTAAATGCGGATTTCCTGAAGCCTGCGCAATACAGATCATTTCCAGATGCTCCATGTCATCTACCGCGACGATATCCCGTCCAAACGCATCCACTATTGTTCCCTGCTCGGTAAACCATGTATTGATCTTTTCAGCATCAAATGAAACAAAATGTGTTGTCTTAGCCAAGGATTCTTTGATTACCGTCCTTCTCGCAACACCGTACCCAATGCCTGTCACCGCGACGATACTCACAATGAGCGTCGACAGCAATAGAACAGTCAGCTTTGTCTTTAAACTCTTCACTGTAACCCTCCTTAGCATGAATAAAAATGCATGGATATTTATTATTAATCATTCTACATACTATTTACAATAATATCAACAAATAAGTTTTACACGCATACAATATTAATACCACCTTTTGAGGGAGGGCTTTGTATGTATTTCAGAAAGCGACTGATCGGACTTGTGTTGTTTTGTATAGGGCTTGGGATGCTGTTTGCATTGTTTATCCAGACATGGGCGATTTTTATTGCTATCGGACTCATTGCTGCGGGTCTATGGGCATTGTTGATCTGTTGATACATTGTAACGATTCCAATAATATGTTATACTACGTAAAAATACGCGCAGTATAGGCATCCAGGCCTTTTCGAACCTATCTGCGCCTATCAAGTGATACAGAATACGGAGGAAAAGCATGAAAAAAGCACCTACATTGAAACGGATACTCGCGCTATGTACGGCACTATTGATATGGACGAGCATGGTCGCTCTGAACCCCTCTATCACATACGGCGCTAATGTAAACATCCCCGAGCCCATTTATAAAAAAACGGAGTTTCGTGCGGTCTGGATACCGAGCGTTGCGAACATCGTCTGGCCGTCCAAGAAGAACCTGACCGCCGAAAAGCAACAGGAAGAGTTTAGTAAGCTCATGGACCAAGCCTTTGATATGGGTATGAACGCCGTGATCGTGCAGGTACGCCCAAGTGCGGACGCGTTTTATAAATCCACTATCAATCCCTGGAGCGAGTACCTCACGGGTCAACAGGGCAAGGATCCCGGCTATGATCCTCTGGCATTTATGATCGAAGAAGCGCACAAGCGCAATCTCGAGTTCCACGCGTGGGTAAATCCGTTTCGCGCTAGCAACAGCGGAGAAGATAAAAACTGGGCCGCGAATAGTGTTGTAAAGACACATCCGGACTGGATCATCAATTATGATAACAAAAAATACATAAACCCGGGTCTGCCCGAGGCAAGGCAGTATGTTGTAGATTCGATCACTGAGATAGTATTGAACTACGATGTCGATGCTATTCATATCGATGACTATTTCTACCCATACATGAGCGGCAACACAAAGTTCCCGGATGATAATGCGTTCAACAAATACAAGGCCGAATTTAAAGACGTAAAGGATTGGCGCAGGGACAACATCAACAGCTTTATAAAGTCCGTTCGTGAAACACTGCGTGCGGCGGACCCCTATGTAAAGCTCGGTGTGAGCCCGTTCGGCATCTGGCGTAACACAAAGGCCGACCCAACCGGTGCTGATGTAAGCTCTACAACCAGCTCATACGACAGTGTTTTCGCCGATACGCGCCTCTGGATTAATAACGGCTGGATCGATTACATCACACCGCAGATATACTGGGAATTTGGAAACAAATATGCCGCATACGAAAAGGTCTTAGACTTCTGGGTAAAAGAAATGGATAAAAACCCGAACGTGCATCTGTATATCGGTCACGCACCTTATAAGATCGGCACCGGCGAGAAGAACTCTGCATGGCAAAACCCCAAGGAGCTGCCCAATCAACTTGCTTATGCTCAGTCATTTTCTCAGGTAAACGGCTCAGCCTTTTACAATATGAACTCACTATTAAACAATCCGCTCGGTGTCAAGAAGGAAATTTCCTCGCTGTATAAATACCCGGCGTTAATACCCGCGATGACATGGATAGACAATGAAGCACCAAAGGCTCCCACGATCTCCTCAACACCGACCAAAGGCATCGTCAACCTCACCATCACGGGTGATGATGATACGACATCTGTCGCTATATATCGCTTCGCTCCAGGTGAAAAGGTAGATACATCGAAGGCATCGGCGCTTTTTACGACATTGCGTTGCCAAAACGGTTCCGCGACCCTGACGGTAAATAACTCAAAGGGTTACACATATGTGGTTACCGCGCTCGATCGTCTGTACAATGAAAGCCCGGCATCAAAACCGGTATATTTACAATAAAACAGAAATAGACTGTAGGAATGGATTATCAGTATAACTAGGCAGGAGGCATGGTATGTTTTCCAAGTTAAAGCAGGAGAAAGAAAAACAAGAGCCTGCGGAGAAGATTACGCAGACTATAATAGCCGAGGGAATTGAGATCATCGCAGGTAAGATACGCGGTACCGGTGCGGTGAGGATAGATGGCCGCTATTCGGGGACTATTGAGATACTGGGGCATCTGGTTATAGGCGAGATGGGCTATGTAGAGGGCGAGATTTATACCAATTCCGCGTTTGTGGAGGGTAACATCCAGGGTGACATCACCGCCGAAACCGTCGTGCGCCTGTCCCCTACCGCATATATAAACGGTAATATCGATGCCAAAAAGGTCATCATGGACGAGGACGCTATCTTCAACGGACGCTGCACGATGTCCGCCGAGCAGAGCAAGAACGAGGTTAGCTATATCTCCGAATACGCAAAAGAAAGCGGAGCCGAGGGTTAAACAACCGGACAACCCCGGTTTTATACCGTATACGTTCAACTGTAAAATTTTGCTAAAAACAGGAACCTGTCTACGTATCGTACATATGATAGGACTGTAAGCAAAATT